>CAMCBB010000007.1 GCA_945872875.1 Flavobacterium psychrophilum | reverse complement strand
AGCATGGCATTCGCTTTAGGTTCTATCGAATATCCCCTGCCTTGCAATAACCTCTGAATCCAGGTTCCAACCTGATTTTCGTATAATTTTTTACTTTCGAATAAAACCCCATTTTTAGCAATCAATTTTACTAATTTCTTTCTTTTATCCAGGGTTTTATATTTATAAGCAACAACTAAAACAGTTGTTGGTTGTGGATTTTCGGCATAACTTTCTAGTTTGTCAATTGTTCGAGACAATTCTTGTGCTTCACGAACCACCACTACTTGGCGCTCGGCCATCATTGGGTAGCGTTTTGCATTGGAAACGATATCTTCAATTGTAGCATCGCGACCATAAATCACCGTTTGATTGAATCCTTTTTCGTCTTCACTTAAAATGTTGTTTTCAATATATTCGGTTAATTTATCAATGTAATACGGCTCCTCTCCCATTAAAAAATAAATAGGCTTGATAATTCCCGCTTTAAGGTCGTTAATGATTTTTAAAACTTCATCCATTTTTATCTGTTCTCTAAAATTCTTACTTTTGCTTTATGCAAAAACTACAATTTCCATCGTATTCGTTTCGCTTCAAAAATAGTGAAAATAAAATTGCCATCTTCGATGAAATTCGTAAAAAATTTATTCTTCTTACTCCCGAAGAATGGGTGCGTCAACATGTAGTGCAGTATTTACTTCAGGATAAAAATTATCCGAAATCGTACATCAATATTGAAAAATTAATAAAAGTAAACGAATTAAATAAACGCTACGATATTGTAGTTTACCAACCCAACGGTGAATTGTTTTTGCTGATTGAGTGCAAAGCGCCCGAAGTAAAAATATCGCAGCAAACATTTGATCAAATTGCGCGTTATAATTTAGTTTTAAATGCAAAATACTTAATGGTAAGCAACGGACTAAATCATTACTTTTGCAAAATAGATTTTGAAAACGAGAAATATGTTTTTCTCGAAGAATTACCAAATTTTGGAGAATAAATTCAATGGATAAAAAAATTGCAGTTGTTATTTTAAATTGGAACGGAGCTAAATTGCTGGAGCAATTTTTACCTTCGGTGATAGCTTATTCGGATGAAGCGAACATTTATGTGGCCGACAATGCCTCCACCGACAATTCGATTGCAGTGATTAAGGAACAATTTCCATCAGTTAAAATAATTCAAAATGAAGGGAATTTTGGGTTTGCAATGGGCTATAATGTTGCACTGCAAACTATTGAAGAACCGTATTACGCTCTAGTAAATTCGGATATTGAAGTTACCGAAAATTGGCTTAGCCCTATCCTATCTCTTTTTGATAACGAGCCAAATATCGGAATCATCCAACCCAAAATTTTAGATTATAAAAACAAAGAATGCTTTGAATACGCTGGAGCTGCCGGAGGTTATATTGACAGTTATGGCTATCCGTATTGCCGCGGGAGAATATTTGACACCTTAGAAAAAGACAACCACCAATATGAAGATGAAACTGAAATATTTTGGGCAAGTGGCGCGTGTTTTTTTATCCGAAAAGAAATTTATAAAAAATTAAATGGCTTTGACCCCGATTTCTTTGCACACCAAGAAGAAATCGATTTATGTTGGCGCGCTTTTAATTTGGGCTACTCAACAAAATATACGAGCAAATCAGTCGTGTATCATGTTGGAGGGGCAACTTTGAATCAATCGAATCCTAAAAAAACATTTTTAAATTTTAGAAATTCTTTACTGATGTTATTAAAGAATTTGCCAAGCAACCAATTGGTTCCTATCCTCTTCATGCGTTTGACATTAGATGGAATTGCCGGAATTCAGTTTATTTTTAAAGGGAAATTTGCCCATTGCTTTGCCGTACTTAAAGCCCATTTTTATTTCTATCATTTAATAAACTACACCTTAAAAAAAAGAGGAACCATACAAAAGGAAAACTATTTTCACACGAAAAGCATTGTATTTAATTACTTTGTTTCCAAAAAACAGTATTTCTAACACTTCGTTAACAATAAATTAGGTTATTATTCAAAATTTAACCACAAGAATTTGTAATTTTGTATTTGTAAAAAAAATATCACCATGAGAAAAGCACTTTATTTAATTTTATTTGCAGGGTTAACTTTAACTTCTTGCGGAACTAAAAAGAAAATAGCCGAATTAGAAAAACAAAATAAAGAGTGTCAAGATTTATTGAACTCAACTACGGTAAAACTTAATTTGTGTCTTACTGAAAAAGAGTCTTTAAGTCAGCAAAATGAATACTTAAAGAAAAATAACTCGGAGTTGCTTAACAATGTGGGGAACATGACTACATTAAGCAAACAAGGTGCTCAAAATATAGAAAAAGCATTAGAAACAATTAAAGAGAAAGACCTTAAAATTTCTAGAATGCAAGATGCCTTAACTAAAAAAGATAGCGTAACACTTGCCTTAGTTACTAGTTTAAAAGGTTCGGTTGGAATTTCTGATCCAGACATTAATGTAAATGTAGAAAAAGGAGTTGTTTTCATTTCTATTGCTGATAAATTATTATTTAAAAGCGGAAGTTATGTTGTGAGCGATAAAGCTAAAGATGTATTAGCGAAAGTTGCTAAAGTAATTAACGACAAACCAACTTTTGAATGCATGGTTGAAGGTCATACCGACAATGTTCCGTTTACAGGAAACTCGGTTTTAATTGACAACTGGGATTTAAGTGTGAAAAGATCTACTGCAATTGTGAGAGTATTAACTAAAGACTTAGGTGTAAAACCTTCGCAATTAATTGCTGCAGGTCGTGGGGAATTCATTCCATTAGTAGAAAATAAAACTGCCGAAAATCGTACAACAAACAGAAGAACTCGAATTGTAGTTTTGCCAAAAATTGATGAGTTCTACGAAATGATTGAAAAAGAAATGAAAAAACAATAACATTGTAATTCAAATAAAAAAAACCTTGAGAAATCAAGGTTTTTTTATGCTATAAAATATCTAAATCGCCTTTTCCTTCTCGGATAACTTCTGGTTCATTCCCAGATAAATCAATAATTGTAGACGGTACATTATCACCATAACCACCATCGATAACCAATTCGATTTGGTTTTGCCATTTTTCAAAAATCAATTCGGGATCGGTAGAATATTCCAAAACCTCATCTTCATCATGAATGGAAGTCGATATTATTGGATTCCCTAATTCTTTAACAATCGCCCGAATAATGTTATTATCCGGAACTCTAATTCCGACAGTTTTCTTGTTTTTAAACACTTTAGGAAGATTAGAACTCCCCGGAAGAATAAAAGTATACGGACCAGGCAAAGCTCTTTTAAGCAATTTAAATGTAGCGGTATCGATTTGTTTCACATAATCGGAGATGTGACTCAAATCAGAGCAAATAAACGAGAGATTCGCTTTTTCTAATTTAATTCCTTTTATTTTAGCCACTTTTTCAACTGCTTTCAAATTGGTAATATCACAACCCAAGCCATAAACCGTATCGGTAGGATAAATTATCAACCCACCATTTTTTAATACCTCCACCGCTTTTTTAACCGCAGCTTCATTGGGATTGTCTTCGTATATTTTTAATAGTTGGGCCATTTTTTAGTTTAAAGTTTAAGGTTTGAGGTTACCTTTTGAAATTATTAACCAATCACATCGAGTTTGGCAAAACGCAATAATAATTTTTTAATTCCTCCTACTTCAAATCGGATTTCGGCTTTTTTATCGGCTCCTACACCTTCCAGATTGATGATTTCTCCTTTTCCAAAGCGTTCGTGCATTACAATGTTTCCGACAACCAATTTATTATCAAAAAGATTCGAATTCGCCCCTGCATTTTCTTTTCCAATTGGTTTCAATTTTCGAATTGCAGAAGTTGGATTTGGCTCATCACCATATTTTTTGGGTGGTGTTCCTGAAACAGGTTTTGCCAAGCGCAATTTCGATTTGTCAATATCTCCAAAAATATCAACATCCATCATTGGCTTATAGCGATACCCTCCTGCATCCGCTGGATTTATATATTCTAAATAATCCTCTTTAATTTCTTCAATGAAACGAGAAGGCTCGCTATCTGTAAGTTTACCCCAGCGGTAACGCGATTGCGCATAGGTTAAATACGCTTGATGCTCTGCTCGAGTTAAGGCCACATAAAACAATCGGCGCTCTTCTTCAAGTTCGCTTCGGGTGTTTAAACTCATGGCACTCGGAAATAAATCTTCCTCCATTCCCACAATAAAAACATAAGGAAACTCCAATCCTTTGGCAAGGTGAATGGTCATTAATGCCACACGGTCGTCATCTCCAGTATCGTTATCTAAATCGGTTGCCAAGGCAACATCTTCCAAAAATTCGGATAAAGCACCTCGAGCGCCATCAATTTCTTTTTGTCCTTCAATAAAATCTTTAATACCACCCAGTAATACCTCAATATTTTCTATTCGAGCAATCCCTTCTGGTGTTCCGTCTTTTTTCAACTCCTGAATAAATCCGGTTTTCTTAGTTACATGATCTGTTAAAAATAAGGCATCTTGCGTTTCATTAATCACTTGAAAGCTCTTAATCATGGTAACAAAATCCTGCAATTTGGCTTTGGTACCCGAGTTTAATTTCAAATCGATTTTATCAATATGCTCCATTACTTCAAATATAGAACGCTTGTAATGATTGGCCGCTACTGTTAGTTTCTCAACGGTAGTATCACCAATTCCTCGGGCAGGATAATTAATCACTCGAACAAGGGCTTCCTCATCTTTAGGATTTATCACCAATCGCAAGTAACACAAAATATCTTTTACCTCTTTTCTTTGGTAAAAAGACAAGCCGCCATAAATACGATACGGAATATCGCGCTTGCGCAAAGCATCCTCCATAGCACGAGATTGCGCATTGGTACGGTACAAAATGGCAAATTGACCATTGTGCATTTGGTTCCGCATTTTTTGTTCAAATATCTCCCCTGCAACAAATCGTCCTTCTTCACCATCGGTTACACTGCGGTGGACTTTGATTTTGGGACCATTATCATTAGCCGTCCAAACCACTTTGTCTAGCTTGACTTTATTTTTATCAATAATCGAATTGGCCGCTTCCACAATATTCTTGGTAGAACGGTAGTTTTGCTCCAATCGATACAATTTTACATTATCATAATCTTTCTGGAAATTCAAAATATTATTGATGTTCGCACCACGAAAAGCATAAATACTTTGCGCATCATCCCCAACGACACATATATTTTGAAATCGATCAGACAAAGCTCTCACAATTAAATATTGCGAATGGTTGGTATCTTGGTACTCATCCACCATAATGTATCTAAAACGGTCCTGGTATTTTGCTAAAACATCAGGAAATCGGTTCAGCAATTCATTGGTTTTCAATAACAAATCATCAAAATCCATTGCCCCCGATTTAAAACAGCGGTCTACATAATTGGCATAAATCTCACCCAATCGGGGCTTTTTAGACATGGCGTCTTGCTCCTGCAACTCGGGATTATTCATGTACGCTTTTACCGTTATCAAGGAATTTTTATAAGAGGAAATTCTGCTTAAAACTTGTTTGGGTTTGTAAATATCTTTATCCAATTGCATTTCTTTGATAATTCCAGATATACAACGCACCGAATCTTGGGTGTCATAAATAGTAAAATTAGAAGGAAAACCCAACTTATCGGCTTCACTTCGCAGAATTCGTGCAAAAACAGAGTGGAATGTTCCCATCCATAAGTTTTTGGCGTCGTTAGAACCCACAATATTCGAAATACGCTTTTTCATTTCGCGCGCCGCTTTGTTGGTAAAAGTCAATGCCAAAATATTAAACGCATCCACGCCCAAACTCATTAAATAAGCAATACGCATGGTAAGCACACGCGTTTTACCTGATCCCGCTCCCGCAATAATAATCATCGGACCGTCTTTTTGTAAAACCGGTTCTTGCTGCGCCTCATTAAGCTGATTAATATATTTTTGCATTCTAACTTTTTTGAATCTTCAAATTTAAGCTTACTACTCCTTAATTACAATATATTTTTAAGGATAATTCTTTATATTTGTCAACAATTAAAATACAAATTAAAAATGAATACTGATAAAATTATTGAATTGGCTTTTTATACACTTCCTGCTTTAATAACTGGAGCTGTAGCTTATTATTTTTTTCAAATGCATACGCAAAATGAAGACAATAAAAGACGTTTTGCACTTCAAAGAGAAAACCAAAAACAAGCGTTACCAATAAAACTTCAGGCGTATGAAAGATTATCACTTTTATTAGAACGCATCAATTCAACAAAATTAGTATTGCGAATTGCCCCACTTTCGGATGATAAATTAGATTATCAAAATTTACTTATTCAAAATATCGAACAAGAATTTGATCACAATTTAACCCAACAAATTTATGTTTCGGATGAATGTTGGACGATGCTTATTTCTGCAAAAAACACCACTATTCAAAACATTAGAAAAGCAACTTTAGACGCTGCTAATACCAACTCCAAAGAATTGAGAGAAGCTATAATTACTAATTCTCTAGAAGGAGAATCGGTAAATAATTTGGCTTTAGGATATTTGAAATCGGAAGTAAAAGAGTTTTTGTAAAATTACTTTTCCTCCAACAAGCTCTGCAACTGAATTTTTTCTAGTTCGGGCAAATCATTCAAATAGGAAGTAAACAATTCTCGATAGCCTTCTTTTTTCAATAAAGTACGAATGGTATCGCGTGCATACTTTACCAATTGCCATTTGGGATGAATCATGGCGTTGACTAAGTTTTTCAGCACTTTATTATTTTTGGGTTCCAAAAACAAAGTACTTTCAAAGGCATTTTGCCGAACAGAACTTTCAAACTTAGGCGAAGTATATTCCAATAATTCATAAAAATACTGTGAATATTGCGATGTATTGGCATTGGAATAATTGAAATCTAAGTAATACGAAAGAAATAAAATTCGCAATCCTTTATCGTTTTTACCCAACCAATTTTTAGCCAGCTCTAAATAAATGGCTCTTTTTTCGGGATAGTTTTTATACAAATTCACAAAGGCTACTTCTTTAGTATCATAAGAATTATCTTGCAATAACGATTCGTAGTCGGTTAAAAAGGAACCCGGAATAGTAGCAACGGTCTCCGCTACCGATTGCCGCACTTCCACCTCATTCGTTTGCATTGCTAATCGCAACAAAGCTTCTTTTTCATTAAACGGAACGGCTTCAATTTGATTTATAATTTCTTTTTTCAATCCATAAAAGGCATTCGATTTCAATACCTCTGAGAAAAAGGGCTCTTTGTCTTTAAAGGATTTGCTTTTTTGAGTTTGAATTTCAAATAGCATTCGGATGCTTTCATTTTTCTTTAACAGCACGTTGGCCTGATCGGTTTGAAAACGATACTCCTCAAGCCATTCTTTTTGAAATTTTACAATATCAAAGTCAGAAACCGCAGCAATTTCATTCAAGAAATCAGCCGTTTCCACATTTTTAAATTGGTACTTTTTTAAATATTTCTTTACCGCTTTTTGAAATGCTTCTTTCCCAATCGCTTCCCGAATGACATGCAAGGCCCAAGCCCCTTTTTGGTAAAATGAATACGAACTCGCCTTTTCGTTTAGAATAGGAATCGTATCCGTCTTTGCTGCTTTTCGTAGTTGTAACGCATTTCTGTAAAGGGCATTATAAAAGTAATCCTCGCCAAAAATTTCGCGTTCAGCCAATAACGCGTAATAAGTTGCAAAACCTTCTTGTAACCAATGATGCTTACCAGTTTTAGCAGTTACCATGTTGCCAAACCATTGGTGCGCCAATTCGTGGGCACTCACATTTATATAATTTCGATCGTTAAAACCCGATTGATCCACCACAAAATCTTGAGCAAATAATGTTGAAGTTGTGTTCTCCATTCCGGCATAAAGAAAATCTTCAACTGGAATTTGGCGGTAAATTTTCCAAGGATACTTCACCCCAATTTCTTTTTCGAGGAAATCAAAAATAGTTTTAGAGTCTTTATAAGTATATTGGTATTTATCGGCATCAACTGGTTTATAATAGTTTTCAATAGCAATTCCCGATTTGGAAGTTTCCGTTTGGTGTTCAAATTTTCCTATGGCCAACATCACCAAATAAGAAGCCATTGGTTTTTTCATTTCAAAATTCCAAGTGGAATTGTTGAAATTTGGAATTCCATTTTGTTTAGAATCCCTTCCTTTATAAATTCCATTGGAGACCACTGCAAAATTAGCATCGTAATTTACCGAAAGATTAAAAACAACTTTCTCATTCACCTCATCAAAACTCGGCAACCAATGGCTCGTATACTTGCCCTGCCCTTGCGTCCAGATTTGTTGGCCTTCACCAATTCCCACAAAATACAGCGTTTGCTTTGGCATAGCTTTATATGAAAAGGAAACTTCATTAGTCCCTTTTTTATAGCCTTCAAACAAGACCAGTTCGTTCTTGTTGTTTTTGTAATTAACCGGATTTCCATTGATAGCCACATTCGAAAAATACATGTTTTTGGCATCTATTCGAATGGAATCGATTTCTGAAAGCACTTTGAATTGATAGGTAATCGTTCCATCTATTGTTTTATTCTCAAAATGAGGAGCTACCAGAGCGTTACATTTGATAAAATCAACTTTGCTAATTTGCTGCGCAAGCGAAAAAAAAGGAAGTAAAAAGAAGATCAGTTTATTCATTTAGTACTAAATTGAGGAATAGCAATTAGCTAATGTAATTCCAAATGTTTTTCTTGGCGCTCATTTCCATGAAAATGGCTTTCATTTTTTGGTGCTCGGGTTTGGCCATAGCCGCATCGTCTTTTAACAATTTTAGAGCATGTTCTCTAGCCAACATTAAAATATCGCGGTCTTTTACCAAATCAGCAATTTGCAAATTCAAAACACCACTTTGTTGTTTGCCCATAATATCACCCGGACCACGCAGTTTCAAATCAACTTCGGCTATTTCAAATCCGTCGTTGGTTTTACACATTGTTTCAATTCGGATTTTGCTGTCATTACCCAATTTAAATCCCGTCATTAAAATGCAATAACTTTGTTCGGCGCCACGACCTACCCTTCCGCGCAATTGATGCAATTGCGACAACCCAAATCGCTCGGTACTTTCAATCACCATCACACTCGCATTGGGCACATTCACACCCACCTCAATCACTGTAGTTGCTACCATTATATTTGTTTTTCCGGTAACAAAGCGTTGCATTTCGGCTTCTTTTTCGGCGGGTTTCATTTGCCCGTGCACGATAGAAATACTGTATTGCGGCAACGGAAAATCTCTTGAAATACTCTCGTAACCGTCCATTAAATCTTTATAATCTTGGGTGGCACTTTCGTTTATTAATGGATAAACAATATACACTTGACCGCCTTTAGCGATTTCATCTTTAAGGAATTTCCAAACTTTCAATCGGTTCGAATCAAAACGATGCACCGTTTGAATGGCTTTTCTTCCCGGAGGCAATTCATCTATCACCGAAATATCTAAATCGCCATACAAACTCATGGCTAAGGTTCTCGGAATTGGCGTTGCCGTCATTACTAAAACATGCGGTGGAATTTGGTTTTTATGCCATAATTTAGAGCGTTGCTCCACCCCAAATCGGTGTTGCTCATCGATAACGGCCAATCCCAAATTATGAAATTTTACTTTATCTTCCAGCAATGCATGCGTTCCGATAAGAATATCTAAAGTTTCGTTTTCTAAGGCTTCGTGAATGATTCTTCGTTCGGAAACCGGAGTTGATCCGGTAAGGAGTTTTATGCTTATGTTTAAATCTTGGGCAAGTTCGGTCAAGCCGATAAAATGTTGGTTGGCTAAGATTTCGGTTGGTGCCATTAAGCAACTTTGAAACCCATTGTCCTTTGCCAAAAGCATGCACATCAAGGCCACAATTGTTTTGCCTGATCCCACATCGCCTTGCAGTAACCGATTCATTTGGGCATTGCTACCCATATCGTTTCGTATTTCTTTGATTACGCGTTTTTGGGCATTGGTCAATTCAAATGGCAAATGATTGGAATAAAAATCGGTGAAATTAGCACCTACTTTATCAAATAAATGCCCTTTAATTTTATGTTTTCGGATGAGATTTTTGGTAATTAATTGCAATTGAATGAAAAACAATTCTTCAAATTTCAATCGGAATTGGGCTTTCGCCAAAAGGTCTTGACTTTTAGGAAAATGAATGTTAAACATGGCCTCATTTTTTGAAATGAGTTTCAACTGTTCTAACAGATAATTGGGCAGAGTTTCAATAAACTGCCCTTTCACTTCCAGAAACAATTGCTGCATGGCCTTATTGATAACCTTATTGGTAATGCCGCGCTGGGTTAATTTCTCGGTACTTGGATACACCGGTTGCATGGCACTTCGCAAACTGGCTTTGTGTTCTTCCAACAATTCCATTTCGGGATGCGCAATAGAAAACTGCCCGCCATAATTGGAGGTTTTTCCAAAAATCACATACACTTCATTCAGCTTCAAACTTTCCCGAATCCATTTGATCCCTTGAAACCAGGTGAGTTCCATTTGGCCGGTATCATCGGTATAGGTGGCTACTAATCGTTTTTGGTTTTTACCAAACTCCACCGTTTTAACATGTATTATTTTACCTACTACTTGAACTTCGGCAGTGGTATTTTGAAGTTCATTTATTTTATAATACCGCGTGCGATCAATATACCTATTGGGAAACAAATTCATCAAATCGCCATACTTATGAATGTTGAGTTCCTTTCGCAGCAATTCCCCGCGCGAAGGCCCAATTCCTTTTAAGTATTCTATAGGAGTTAGAAGCAGCTGATTAGACATTGGTAATAACTAAGAAATTATCTAAAAGCGAAGATAAGTTTTATTACAGTAATTTCATAAAAAAATCCCAAGCTCTCACTTGGGATTTTGTTGTTATTTACTCAAATACATTTTGCGTCGGGAGTACAATTCATAGAATTGGTCGTCTTTTAGATCCTCAATAAACAAGATGCTTTCGCCGGTTGATTTCATTTCGGGTCCTAAGGCTTTATTCACATTTTGGAACTTACTAAAAGAGAATACCGGCTGTTTAATGGCATATCCTTTTAAATGTGGATTGAATGTAAAATCGGTTACTTTCTTTTCACCCAGCATTACTTTGGTAGCATAATTCACATACGGTTCACCATAAGCTTTTGCAATAAATGGAACCGTTCTTGAAGCTCTTGGATTGGCTTCAATAATATAAACGATATCGTCTTTTATAGCAAACTGAATGTTTATTAAACCAACGGTTCGCAAGGCCAATGCAATTTTCTTGGTGTGGTCTTTAATTTGTTGCATTACAAATTCCCCCAAATTAAACGGTGGCAAAGTCGCATTAGAATCACCAGAGTGGATTCCGCAGGGTTCAATGTGCTCCATAATTCCAATGATGTATACATTTTCACCGTCGCAAATTGCATCTGCTTCGGCTTCTATAGCACCATCTAAATAATGATCGAGCAATAATTTATTTCCAGGAATGCTCTTTAATAAATCAATTACATGCTCTTCTAATTCTTGCTTGTTGATTACAATTTTCATTCCTTGTCCACCCAATACATACGAAGGACGAACTAACAATGGAAAGTCTAAACTATCTGCTAATTTTGAAGCTTCGTCGGCACTTTCTGCAATTCCGAATTTTGGGAATGGAATATCCAATTCGGTTAACAATTCAGAAAAACGACCTCTGTCTTCAGCTAAATCTAGGGCATCGAATGAAGTTCCTAGAATTTTGATTCCGTATTTAGATAATTTTTCAGCCAATTTCAAAGCCGTTTGACCACCTAATTGCACAATCACCCCTTCTGGTTTTTCATGCTGAATGATGTCGTAAATGTGTTCCCAAAAAACAGGCTCGAAATACAATTTATCGGCCGTATCAAAATCGGTAGAAACCGTTTCTGGGTTGCAATTAATCATGATGGTTTCATAGCCACACTCTTTGGCAGCCAAAACTCCGTGTACACAGGAATAATCAAACTCAATTCCTTGCCCAATTCGGTTTGGTCCCGAACCTAAAACAACCACTTTCTTTTTATCGGTTACGATACTTTCGTTGTGCACATATCGTTCTCCATTTGGAGTTTGAATGTCGGCTTCGAAAGTAGAGTAATAATAAGGGGTTTGCGCTTTAAATTCGGCCGCACAGGTATCAACCAATTTATAAACACGGTTTATGTTTTGATCGTGGCGTAGTTTATAAACCTGACTTTCTAAACAACCCAACATGTGCGCTATTTGGCGATCGCCGTAGCCTTTTTGTTTGGCTTCTAATAATAATTCTTTTGGAAGTGAATCTAATTTGTAAGTTGAGATTTCTCTTTCTAACAAATACAATTCTTCATATTGTTTCAAGAACCACATGTCGATTTTAGTGATTTCATGAATTCTACTCAACGGAATTCCCATTTGAATGGCATCATAAATCACAAAAACACGATCCCAACTTGCGAAGGTTAGTTTCTCTATAATTTGTTCGTAGTTTTTATATCCTTTTCCGTCTGCTCCTAGTCCGTTGCGTTTAATTTCTAGCGATTGGGTTGCTTTGTGTAATGCTTCTTGAAACGAACGCCCAATTCCCATTACCTCTCCTACCGATTTCATTTGAAGACCTAAAGTTCGGTCGGCTCCTTCAAATTTATCGAAGTTCCAACGCGGAATTTTCACGATCACATAATCTAAAGTTGGCTCAAATAAAGCCGAAGTAGATTTGGTTATTTGATTTTGTAGTTCATCTAAATGATACCCCAAAGCCAATTTGGATGCAATTTTTGCAATTGGATAACCAGTTGCTTTAGATGCTAAAGCAGAAGAACGCGACACACGAGGGTTAATTTCGATGGCAACGATATCTTCTTTTTCGTCTGGTGAAACGGCGAATTGCACGTTACAACCTCCAGCAAAGTTTCCGATGGAGCGCATCATCAAAATCGCGTAATCACGCATTTTTTGGAAGGTCGTATCCGATAAGGTCATTGCTGGCGCTACCGTAATTGAATCTCCGGTGTGGATTCCCATTGGATCCATATTTTCGATAGAACAAATGATAACTACATTATCGTTTTTATCCCGTAAAAGTTCTAATTCGTATTCTTTCCAACCTAACAAAGCTTTATCAATTAAGACTTCGTGAATTGGCGACATTTCTAATCCGTAGGTTAGTTTTTCGTCAAATTCTTCTTTGGAATGCACGAAAGCTGCTCCAGTTCCACCAAGAGTAAACGAGGGGCGAATAACTAATGGAAAACCAAATTCTTGTGCTATTTCTTTTCCTTTTAGAAAAGAAGTGGCTGTTTTTGCAGGTGCAGTAGGGACATTTATTCGTTCTAATAATTGCTTAAATTGTTCGCGGTCTTCGGTAATGTTGATGGCGTTTACATCTACTCCGATTAATTTTACTCCAAAGTCATTCCAAATTCCTTTTTCATCGGCTTCCAAGCATAGATTTAAAGCTGTTTGACCTCCCATAGTTGGAAGAACAGCATCAATTTGCGGGTGCTCTTTTAATATTTGAATTATCGATTTGGTTGTAAGTGGCAACAAATATATATGATCGGCCATGGATGGATCGGTCATGATGGTTGCTGGATTGGAATTGATTAAGATTACTTCTATTCCTTCTTCACGGATGGAACGAGCTGACTGAGAACCAGCGTAATCAAATTCGCATGCTTGCCCGATTACGATTGGACCTGAACCTATAATTAATACGGATTTTATAGCGTTGTCTTTTGGCATTGTAGTGTATTTGTAATTGTTGTGTTGTTATTTTTTCTTAGCCCCGATAGCAGTGAAAATACTTTTTAAATTTTTCTTTAAAATTAAAAAGATTGCAACGGATAGCGGGAAATAGCTTCAAAAACTTATTAAATTTTATAAACAAGTTAAAAAAAAGCCGCTACTAATAAAAGTAACGGCTTGATATTGATTAATTCTTAATCATTATTTTTTGTGTCTTGGTTCGCTAGAAACAGTCAATTTATGTCTTCCTTTAGCTCTACGACGAGCAAGGACTTTTCTTCCATTTGCAGAAGCCATTCTGTCCATAAATCCGTGTTTATTTCTTCTTTTTCTTTTCGATGGTTGAAACGTTCTTTTGCTCATTGCTTTTTATCTTTAATCGTATATTAATCTATTTGATAGGCTATTTTAAAACCGAGTGCAAATATACAAAGGTTTTTATTACTTGCAAGTAGTTTTTTAAAAATATTTTAAAAACCTTTTATTACCTTTGTAACCTAAATTAAATAAATTATGTTTCACAAAAATATCAAATTGGTTCTTGCGGTACTTCTATTAGCAACTTCGGTATGGCAATTCACAGAAAGCAACACAGGAAACGGGATTTTTCTTATCTTATTAACGATCGTTCCTATTTTTCTATATTATAAAAACGAATACATTTTAATGGCTTTTTTACAATTGCGTAAGCAAAATTTTGAAGGAGCTAATAAATGGTTGATGAAAATTAAGAACCCAGAAACGGCTTTAGTAAGAAAACAACAAGGATATTACAACTACCTTCAGGGGTTGATGTTGTCTCAAACCAACTTAATTCAGGCTGAAAAACACTTTAAAAAAGCAATTGAATTGGGATTAAGTATGGATATGGATTTGGCTGTTGCCAAATTAAACTTGGCTGGTGTGGCACTTTCTAGAAGAAGAAAACTAGAAGCGACCAACTTAATCAACGAGGTTAAAAAATTAGACAAGCAAGGAATGCTGAAAGATCAAATCAAGTTGATGAAAGATCAAATGAAGAAAATATAAATGAGATGGGAGATGGGAGATGGAAGACGGAAGTTGGAAGACGGAAGACGGAAGTTGGAAGATGGAAGACGGAAGTTGGAAGAAATAAAAAAAGGGCTTTAAAGCCCTTTTTTTATTAGTATCCCGAAGTTGGGATTTCGATAAGATATTTCTTTTTGGTTGCATTGGATAGTTTTTTATCACGCAACCACGGATTGTGGATTTTAAGTATTTTATAATTAATTCCTTGTTTTTTGGCAAACACCGCCAAATCGGTTATGGAGCTATCTACTTCAATGGTTTTAGTTGGAATGTAATCATACATTTCGTTTTTATCTACTTCAAAACCATACAAGTCAGGGTGCTTCATGATTTCTTTTAAGGCTAAAATTCGGAATACATATCTTGAAGTTTCATCGGTTAAAAGCAAATCATAATAATCGGTTACTTGTTGTTCAACTATTTTGGTATTGACGCCATTCATTCCTCCATTATAAGAAGCCGCGGCTAAGGTCCAGTTTCCAAATTTTTGTTTGGCTGCAACCAAATATTTACAAGCCGCTTCGGTTGCTTTTTGTAAATGATAGCGTTCATCCACGCTTTCATTCACTTCCATCCCTTTTTCTTTAGCGGTATCGGGCATGAATTGCCAAACCCCTTTTGCTCCCGACGGAGAAACGGCATTGGTCAGCGCACTTTCAATAACTGCCAAATATTTAAAGTCATCGGGCACGCCATATTGTTTTAAAATGGGTTCTATGATTGGAAAGGCTCTGTTGGCACGCTTTATTATCAATATTGTTGACGAATGTAAGTTGGCATTAACCAATAATTCTCTATCTAGGCGCTCTCGGACATCGGCGATTTGAAGTGGTGCTTTTTCTCCAGCAAAATCGATTGCTGTTGGAAAATACTGCGCCGTTCCTTCGTGTAACAATTTCTTTTTATCATCGTTAGAAAGTGCAAAAACAAACAAAGCACTTGAAAATACTAGCAATAATAAAGCTCCGAAAATCGATTTCTTATTCATTTAATAATTATTAAGTAGAACGCAAAATTACAAAAACCGAACCACAAATTAGGATTAAGATTCTAAAATAATATCCGGTAAATATTGGTTAAACCATCTAAAACGGTTTAAAATCATAATGTGTGTTCCGCCTTTTATTGGTATAAAAGAATTGATATTCTTGGCCGGAAAAACCTCATCCAAATCACCATGAATATGAATCACCCTAGGATCCGGAACACTTCTATCCCAACAAACCACTTGCTCGATAGCCCAGTCTAAATATTCTTTATTTCGCAAATGCAGGAATTTTTCATATAATTTCAACTTTTGATTGATCACATTTCCAAATGAGTATTTGATTAATTTCTCCACATTGTTTAATAAACTTGTAGGAAGCAGCTTATAAGCGTTGGTCGTTTTGGCAAATTTTATTCTGCGGGGCATCTCATCTCGTGTCTTCACGCTAGAGATAATGATTAATTTTTTAAGGTTTAAAAAAGCTGTCATTTCTTGCACTAAAATTCCACCAAAAGAAACACCAATCAATACTGCATTTTCATGAACCACTTTTTGAGCCATTCGCTGCGCATAAGAAACTAGCGTTTCATCCTTTTTAGGTTGCACCCAATCCAATAGAATAACCTCGAAAGACTCAGTTGGCAATACAATTCGTTCAAAAATTGAAGAACTTGCCGCCAAGCCAGGCATAAAATAAACTGGGATTTTTGTCATATTTTAACTAATTTCAGTGGTTTTATCCATTAATTATTCCGAAATTTGCATAAAATTAATCAATTAAAATAGAATTGAATTTGAACTCAGAAATAATTTCAGAAAAAATGGATATTAAAGACAATACCTTCGCTCGTCAATTTGAGATTATGGTGGATGGAAAATTGCTTTCCCTAGAATATTCCTTTCAAGAAAAGAAAATTTTTCTGACGCGCATCAATCTACCAGAAGGTTTTTCTGATGAAGATTTCATTACCAATTTCTTGAAAAACATCATGGAAATTGCTTACGAACGCAAACTAAAAGTGGTTCCTATTTTGCCAAAAATTGCGCTTTTCTTCAGAAAAAACCCAACTTACAAAGACTTATTACCTCCGGGTATCAAAATATAATTCGTTTAAAAATCCCAAATCTGAATTCCGAATGCCATTTGTATCCTTATAAATGGTGTTTGGAATTTTTTATTTTGTATTTTCTATATTTACAAAATGAATTTGGACGAACTCAATACTACCGTACTCTCTTTTTTTGAAACCATTGAGAAATATTATGGTTGCAAAACCGAAATCACCGAAGGAATATTTAGTGATCATCATGATTTAGATCCCGAATTTACAACATGGAATTTATCAAAATTTGATTTAATTCGTTCGGCTTATCGCAAAAAAGGCGGCCGTTTTATGCTGGAAGGTTCAAGCATGTATTATGAAATTTCGGGAGAAAGAATTGTAGAATTCAAGCAGCCTGGAAGACATAAGTATGAATTTGTTGAACAATACAGCGCAACTGTTTTTAGAATTACTAAGATTAAGTTTGATTCGAAGTATTAATTCAGGAAATCCATTCTAACGCTTCCGTCTTCATCAATATGTGTAAGATTTACTTGATGTAAAGTATTCACCAATTCAGGATTCCAAGGAGTTTTTACTTTTACATAATTCTCTGTAAACCCGTGAATGTAGCCTTCTTTATTTTCACCTTCAAATAAAACGGTTCTATTAGAGCCAATTTGAGTTTCATAAAAAGCGCGACGCTTTTTTACTGATAATCCTCGTAGCATTTTACTTCTTTTTGAACGCACATTCATTGGAACCACGCCCTCCATTGCTGCTGCTTCGGTATTGTCTCTTTCAGAATAAGTAAAAACATGTAAATATGAAATCTCTAAATCATTCAAAAAATGATACGTTTCTAGAAAATCTTCATCGGTTTCACCAGGAAATCCTACAATAACATCCACACCAATACAAGCATGAGGC
Source organism: Flavobacterium psychrophilum (assembly GCA_945872875.1). Taxonomy (GTDB): domain Bacteria; phylum Bacteroidota; class Bacteroidia; order Flavobacteriales; family Flavobacteriaceae; genus Flavobacterium; species Flavobacterium psychrophilum_N. Next base: position 11,592 of record CAMCBB010000007.1, on the reverse strand, counting down.
ATTACCTCTCTAATTTTTGAAACACGCTCTGTATATACTTCTCTTTGATAACGGCGTTTCATTTTCTTAAGGATTTCATTACTTCCCGATTGCAACGGAATATGAAAATGAGGTACAAAAGTGCGACTTTTAGAAACAAAATCTATCGTTTCATTTTTAAGCAAATTAGGTTCGATAGAGGAAATTCGCAAGCGCTCAATTCCTTCTACTTCATCCAATGCTTTTACTAAATCAAGAAAAGTATGTTCGTGTTTTTTATTTCCGAATTCGCCTTTACCATAATCACCAATATTTACTCCGGTAAGCACAATTTCTTTTATTCCTTGCTGGGAAATTTCCGAAGCATTTTTCAATACATTCTCTAATGCATCACTTCTAGAAATCCCTCTTGCCAAAGGAATCGTGCAATAGGTACATTTATAATCACAACCGTCTTGCACTTTTAAGAAAGCACGAGTTCGATCGCCAATTGAATAACTACCAACATAAAAATCGACTTCTTCAATCTCACAAGAATGTACTTCTCCAATATCATTTTTGGCTAAGTCATTAATATAATCGGTGATTTTAAATTTTTCGGTAGCACCAAGAACCAAGTCTACTCCATCAACCGCTACTAGTTCCTCAGGTTTTAATTGCGCATAGCAACCCACCGCAGCGATAAAGGCTTTGTCATTAAGTTTAGTGGCTTTTTTTACAATTTGTTTAAATTGTTTATCTGCATTTTCGGTTACCGAGCAGGTATTGATTACGTAAATATCGGCAACTTCTTCAAATTCAACTCGGTCAAATCCTTCGTTTTGAAAATTTCTCGCAATGGTAGATGTTTCGGAGAAATTAAGCTTACACCCAAGGGTGTAGAATGCTACTTTTTTTTTGTTTTCCATAGATAAAACTCAATTAATGAAATCGTTGTCAAAAAATTGAGAGGGCAAATATAATTTAATTTGAAGATTATTCAATTTGAAGATTTGAAAATATTCGTATATCAAATCAATTTTATTCTTTTCTATACTTTTTTGTTTCTTCAAAAACTGCTTCTAATATTTTAGCATCAGCATCGGTGAACTCGACATTTCGGCGAGCCATAACAATTTTAGCTGTTTGAAATGCCTTATTTGTTTGATATGTTGTAAATCCAGAAGCACCCCCCCAAGAATAACTTGGAACAAAATTTCGGGGAAACCCAGATCCAAAAATATTTGCACTTACACCAACCACAGTTCCGGTGTTGAACATGGTGTTGATTCCACATTTACTGTGATCCCCCATCATTAATCCACAAAATTGGAGTCCGGTTTGCGCAAAATTCTCGGTTTCGTAACTCCACAATTTAACCGGTTCGTAATTGTTTTTTAGGTTGGAATTGTTGCTATCTGCACCAATATTACACCATTCACCTAAAACCGAATTTCCTAAAAACCCATCGTGCCCTTTATTGGAATACCCAAAAAGAACCGAATTATTCACTTCGCCTCCAATTCTAGAATGAGGTCCAACGGTTGTTGCGCCATAAACTTTAGTAGCTAATTTTACTTGAGCTTCTTCACAAAGCGCAAAAGGACCACGAATAACAGAACCTTCCATTATTTCGGAATTGGCACCAATATAAATAGGGCCTGTAGCAGCATTTAAAGTAACAAATTCTAGTTTGGCGCCTTCTTCAATAAAAATATTTTCAGGAGCAATAACATTCACCGATTTTGGAATGGGTTGCGACTTTCTATCTGCGGTAAGCAATTCAAAATCTTCGCGTAAAGCGGCATCATTTTTTGAAAAAATATCCCAAGTATGCTCCACAGTTAAACCAGCTTCTTCGTGTTCTATAATTTCGTAGGAATCAAAATCAACTTCTATTTGTGTTTCTGTTGTATGAAAAGCAATTACGGTTTCACCTGCAAAAATCGCTTGGTTAACATTAAGCCTTTTTATTTTTTCAACTAATGAAGCAGTAGGTAAAAAAGAAGCATTAATCATTACATTGTTTTCCATCTCTACCATAGGAAACTTTTCCGAAAGATATTCTTCGGTTACCGTCGTGGTGGTATAACCTAAATGTTTTTCCCACTTTTCTCTAATAGTTAAAATACCTATTCGAATATCGGCAACGGGTCTGGTAAATGTAAAAGGCAAAAGTGCATTTCTAACAGATCCGTCAAAAAGTATGTAATTCATGTTAGCAGATTAAAATTTCATGAGTATATATTCTGTAATTCGAAATAAACTCAGTTCAAAAGTACGAACTTTTAATAAATAAAAAAACCTCCCATAAAATGGAAGGTCTTAATAAAATTTGAACACTTAAAAAAATTATGCTTTTTTAGCGTATTTGCTGTTGAATTTATCAATACGTCCTGCAGTATCGATAAGTTTAGATTTACCTGTGTAAAATGGGTGAGATGTTCTTGAAATCTCCATTTTAAAAACTGGATATTCAACTCCTTCGTGAGTGATAGTTTCTTTAGTTTCTACTGTAGATTTAGTGATAAAAACATCTTCGTTTGACATGTCTTTGAAAGCAACTAATCTGTAATTTTCTGGGTGAACTCCTTTTTTCATTTTGTAAATCTTTATTGGTTATGAAGTAGTTTATTCTGAAGCTTTTATTTAAAAAGGTGTGAACTTGCTACGACTTTTATTATTCTGTTTTTAATATTTAAGAGTGCAAAACTACAATTATTTTTTAATTAACCAACGATTGTAGTACTTTTTTTATTTGAAATATATAATATACCATAATAATGGAATTAGTATATTTGTAGATTAATTTTAATTTAAATCAAATGGAAAATAAAGTTACTCCAGCTAAATCTGGAATTACTCTAGGAGTGCTATTCGGATTAATAATGGTCTTACAATTTGTAATCACCTTCATTGTGGGGATCGAAAAGTTGGCAGGAAGTAGTTTTGGCATAATAATAAATATGTTAAATTATCTTATTCTACCAATATTATTTATCTATTTAGGTTGTACCAATTATAAAAAATTAAATAATGGTTTTGTTACTTTTTCTGAGTGTTTAAAAATTGGAGTTTCAATTTCAGTTATAGCTGCAATAATTTATGCCGTTTTTAATTTAATCTTTAACTTGATTTTTCCAGATTTTGGAGATCAAATTCTTGCAATTACAAAAACTGAGATCCTGAAGAAAAATCCTAACATGACTTCTGAACAAATGGATATGGCTCTTTCAATGACAAAAAAATTCATGAGTCAATACATTGTATTTCCAGTTACAATAGTTATGTATGCGTTTTTTGGATTGTTGTATTCATTAATTGTTGGCGCAATTGTAAAAAAAGACCCTAATAAAAGCTTATAGTACTTAATGAATTTATCAATAATAATCCCCTTATTAAACGAGCAAGAATCGTTACCTGAACTACATTCTTGGATTGTAAAAGTCATGCATACCAACCAGTATTCTTATGAAGTAATTTTCATAGATGATGGCAGCACCGATGCTTCTTGGCAAGTTGTTGAGGGTCTTAATGCTAAGGATTCTAATGTGAAAGGAATTCGTTTTTTAAGAAACTACGGAAAATCGCAAGCGTTACATGCCGGCTTTAATAAAGCACAAGGTGATGTAGTTATCACAATGGATGCCGATTTACAAGACAGCCCAGATGAGATTCCGGAGCTATATAATATGGTGATTAACGATAAATTTGACTTGGTTTCAGGTTGGAAAAAGAAGCGTTACGATCATGTTGTGACCAAAAACTTACCGTCTAAATTATTTAATTGGGCTGCCAGAAAAACTTCTGGAGTTTATTTAAATGATTTCAACTGCGGATTAAAAGCCTACAAAAATGTTGTGATTAAAAATATCGAAGTCTCTGGTGAAATGCACCGCTATATTCCGGTTTTAGCAAAAAATGCAGGGTTTAGCAAGATTGGAGAAAAAGTAGTAATCCATCAAGCACGAAAATATGGAGAATCAAAATTTGGCATGAGCCGTTTTATCAATGGTTTTTTAGATTTAATTACGATTTGGTTTTTAACCCGTTACGGAAAAAGACCGATGCACTTCTTTGGAGCAGCTGGAGTATTGATGTTTCTAATTGGATTACTTTCTACCGCTTCCATAATAATCATCAAATTAACCAAACTGTTTGTATTTCATGAGCCAACGATTTTAGTAGCTCAAAATCCGTTGTTTTATATTGCTTTAACTTCCATGATTATTGGATCACAATTATTTCTTGCCGGATTCTTAGGTGAAATAATCCTACGAACAAAAAACAACGAGGAACGATATAAAATTGCTACCGAAATAAATTTATAAATCAATTCGAATATAAAATTCTATTAAAGTTATTCATAAATGCAAATAGATCAAGGTATATTAAACAAAGTAAACGAATGGCTGACTCCGGTATTTGACCAGGAAACTCAAACTGCTATTCGCGAAATGATGGCTTCTTCGCCAAAAGATTTAGAAGAAAGTTTTTACAAAAATTTAGAATTTGGAACTGGCGGAATGCGAGGAATAATGGGTGCCGGAACCAACAGAATCAATAAATACACCCTAGGAAAAAACACACAGGGAATATCCGATTACCTTAAAACAGCATTTCCTGGAGAAGAATTAAAAGTAGTAATTGCTTATGACTGTCGTCACAATAGCAATACTTTAGCTAAAACAGTTGCTGATGTTTTTTCGGCAAATGGAATTAAGGTGTTTTTGTTTTCCGACTTACGTCCTACTCCCGAATTATCATTTGCTTTAAAATATTTAAAATGCCACGCAGGAATAGTATTGACAGCTTCGCATAACCCTCCCGAATACAACGGATATAAAGTGTATTGGCAAGATGGTGGGCAATTAGTTCCACCTCAAGATGCAGAAATTATCCAAGTAATAGAAGCCCTTCCGTACGATCAAATAAAATTTGATGCTAATGAAGATTTAATTGAATACATAGACATTGAAGTTGACCAAGCATTTATTAAATCAACTATTGAAAATGCTAGTTTTAATACCCCAGCTTCTGCAAAAGATAATTTAAAAATTGTATATACTTCACTTCACGGAACCTCAATTAAATCGATTCCCGATGTATTGACAAAAGCAGGATATACCAATGTACATATTGTTGCAGAACAAGAAGTACCAAATGGAGATTTCCCTACAGTAAAATCACCTAATCCCGAAGAACCAGAAGCTTTAAGCATGGCTTTAGCTCTTGCTGAAAAAGTGAATGGTGATATTGTGGTAGGAACTGATCCCGATTCAGATCGATTGGGCGTGGCAGTTAGAGATACCAATGGCAAAATGATTTTGCTAAACGGAAATCAAACCATGGTGATCATGACGGCCTATTTATTAGAACAATGGAAACGAGCTGGGAAAATTAATGGAAAGCAATTTATTGGTTCTACCATAGTTTCTACTCCGATGATTATGGAACTTGGTGCTGCTTATGGGGTTGAATGTAAAGTAGGATTAACCGGTTTTAAATGGATTGCAAAATTCATAAAAGATTTTCCTGAATTGCAATTTATTGGTGGCGGAGAAGAAAGTTTTGGGTTCATGGTTGGTGATGCCGTTCGTGATAAAGATGCTGTTGCAGCAACTTTATTAGTATGCGAAATTGCAGCTCAAGCAAAAGCTGCTGGAAGTTCTTTATATCAAGAATTATTAAACTTATATATAGATTTTGGTTTTTATAAAGAACATTTAATTTCGTTAACCAAAAAAGGAATATCTGGATTGGAAGAAATTAAACAAATGATGATCAACCTCAGAGAAAACCCAGTTTTAGAAATAAATGGACAACGAGTAGTATGCATTGAAGATTATCAAAATTCGACTGCCAAAAACATGTTTACCGGAGAAATTGAATCTATTTCAATACCAAAATCGGATGTGTTGATCTATTATTTAGAAGATGGATCAAAAATATGTGCGCGTCCAAGTGGAACCGAACCAAAAATCAAATTCTATTTTAGTGTTAATGCGCCTTTGGATAAAATTGAAAATGCAACAACAGTTGAAAAAGAATTAGACGAAAAAATTAATAATATTATTGATTCAATGCAGTTAAACTAATGGACGAGAATCTTAAAAAAATATTTCCTTTTATAAAACCTTATAAATTTCATGTCGTTTGGAATGTAATTTATAACATATTATATGCACTTTTCAGTACCCTGTCATTCATTGCTTTAATACCAATGATGCAAGTATTATTTGACAATGCAGAAAAGGTTACTGAAAAACCAGTATATACTTCTATTTGGGAAATAACAAAATTTGGAAAAGAATACCTTTATTATTACATCACGGAATTACAAAATAATTACGGTCCACAATATGCACTTTTACTAGTTATTGTATTGATAATCATTACTTTTTTACTAAAAAACTTGTTTAATTATCTAGCATCCAACCATTTAATGCACTTGAAAAATGGGGTTTTAAAAGATTTAAGAAACAAGATGTATAACAAAATCATTGATTTACCAATATCTTTTTATTCCGAGAAAAGAAAAGGAGATATTATGGCGCGAATGCTTGGTGATGTTGGTGAAGTACAAAATTCCTTTTTTGCTATTTTAGAATTGGTTGTTAAAGAACCTATGACCATTATTTTCACGATTGCTGCAATGTTTGCAATAAGTGTAAAACTTACCATTTTTGTTTTCATCTTCATTCCAATTTCTGGTTATATCATTTCATTAATTGGAAAATCATTAAAATCAAAATCACAAACCATCCAATCTGAAGCTGGTTATTTAATTTCCATTGTAGAAGAAAGTCTTTCTGGATTAAAAGTGGTTAAAAGTTATAATGCAGAAAGTAGTTTCAAGAAAAAATTCTATGATTCGGTTGAACGGTTATTAAAATTATCCAATAGCATTGGACGAAAAAACAATTTAGCCTCACCATTTAGTGAATTTATGGGAATCATTGTTATTGCTGTATTACTTTGGTTTGGGGGTAATATGGTACTCGTTGATAAATTACCAAATGGAAAAGCGGTTCTTGAAGGAGCACAATTTTTAGCCTACATGGGATTGGCATACAACATTTTAACTCCGGCGAAAGCAATTTCAAAAGCCACTTATGCTGTAAAAAGTGGAATGGCAGCTGCTCAGCGGGTTTTTGAAGTTTTAGAAGTTGAAAATGCCATTACTGATAAACCAAATGCCTTAGTTAAAGAATCTTTTGATAAAGAAATTTTAATTGAAAATATTAACTTCAAATATGAAGAGGAGAATGTATTAAAGAATTTTTCTTTACAGGTTCCTAAAGGTAAAACGGTAGCTTTAGTGGGTCAATCAGGAAGCGGAAAAAGTACGATTGCTAATCTACTTACGCGTTTTTATGATGTGCAAGAAGGATCCATAAAAATTGATGACACTAATATTAAAGACATGACAATGAATTCACTTCGTCATCTGTTAGGATTAGTGACTCAAGATTCTATACTTTTTAATGACACTATTAAAAGTAATATTATTATAGGAAAACTAGATGCAACCGATGAGGAAATTATTGAAGCATTAAAAGTTGCCAATGCGTATGAATTTGTAAACGATTTACCAAACGGAATATACACCAACATAGGTGACGCTGGAAACAAACTATCGGGTGGACAAAAACAACGATTGAACATTGCTCGTGCCGTATTGAAAAATCCTCCAATTATGATTTTAGATGAGGCTACTTCTGCATTAGATACAGAAAGCGAAAAATTTGTTCAAGTAGCATTAGAAAACATGATGCAAAACAGAACTTCAATTGTTATTGCACACCGTCTTTCTACAATTCAAAAAGCAGATAAAATTGTGGTGATGCATCGCGGCGAAATAGTGGAACAAGGAACTCATGACGAGCTTTTAGCATTAAACGGAACCTATTCTAAATTGGTTTTGATGCAAAGTTTTGAATAAACTTTTATTTATTATAATCTCGCAGTCAATTTAATGTTAAAGACGCGTGTGGTCATGTAATTTGGAATTCCGTATTGATTTTTAGTATAAGCATCACGAACCCAAGTATTGGTAATTGCATTTTGGTTATTGAACATATTATAAATTTCAAAACCTAATGACAAATCGTTAAATTTCTTTAACCAATGACCTTCGGGACGCTCGTTATTTTTTTCTGTAAATAAATACGAAAAACCAACATCAACACGACGGTAATCTCTCAAACGACTTTGGTATTCATAGGCATCAGCATAGGAGGGTGATCCGCCAGGCAATCCTGTATTGTAAGTTAAATTCAAATATAATTTCACATTGGGAATATTTGGCATATAATCTTGGAATAAGATTCCAAATTTCAATCGTTGGTCTGTTGGTCTTGCAATATAACCTCTGCCATCTTGATTTTCTTCGGTTTTCATGTATCCAAAACTAAACCATGATTCAGTACCAGGAACAAATTCACCATTCAATCTACAATCAAACCCATAAGCATAAGCAACCGCATCATTATTAGCACGGTAACGAATTCTAACATTTTCAATCGAGTACGTATTTACATCACTCATTGTTTTATAATAGGCCTCGCTAACCAATTTAAATGGACGATTCCACATTTTAAAGTTGTAATCGTTGCTCAATACAAAATGTATAGATTGTTGTGCTTTTACATTAGGATTTACTGCACCAAATTGATCACGCAATTCTCTGTAAAATGGTGGTTGGTAGTAAAAACCAGTTGAGAATCTAAAAATCATATCTTTTTCCCAATCTGGTTTTAAAGAAATTTGAGCTCTTGGACTAACTACTGTTTGACTTTTAGCATCGGTAGCCACATCACCAGAAACCATCCAATTTTGAGCTCTAACTCCGGCATTTAACCATATTTGATTGTCTCCAAGAGTGGTTTTTGTACTCCATTGGGCATAGCCTGAAAATCTATTAATATTAACAAAATTTAACGCACGCACATTTTGAAATGGCACTAAAGGTCCTGTATATGCAGGCGAATAAGGATCATCTCTTGGCGGCACACTTGGTGGGTTCACATTAAATCCAGCATCATTTACTACCTCCCATTCTACAATTCGGTCACGAATACTTTCATGCGTAAATTTCAAACCCCACTCCACTTGGTGGTTGTTTTTCAAATTGTGATTTCCTTTAATCTCACCATTAAAAATTAGTGCATCCAAATCATTTCTTGCATGATTTAATTGTGTTCCAATAGCTCTATTATAGGTAACTCCTCCAAAAGTTTCTGATCCAATGTTTGTATCCACTTCTCCCAAGAAATAGGCAGCATCAATATCAAAATATTCTTGTTCTTGAGTGTGATAAGCAGAGGCTATTAACTTATAAGTACTTCTTTCAGACGCAATATAATTTGTTTTAAATGCACCAAATAATGTTTGATATTGGTCCTTTTCTTGTCCTTCATAAAAAATTTGAAGGGCAATTGGATTGTTCAAAGTACCAAAATTCGTTTGTCGTGTTAAAGGTTGGTAGTTGTATTTATTTCTTGAAATATTTCCTAAAAAACTAAACTGTACTTTTTTATTCAAATTGAAATTCACATTCGATTGAATGTCTGCAAAAGTAGGTCTGTAATTGGTTTGCGTTTCTTGGCTATTAACTAATAGGGAGTTATCACGATAACGAACACCGGTTATGGCGCTCCATTTTTTATTTTTAGAAATTCCCTCAAAAGAAATATTTCCTCCAAGCATACTAGCCTCAATTGAAGCACCAAATTTGGTTGGTTTTCTATAAGTTATATCCAAAACCGAGGACATTTTATCTCCATATTTAGATTGAAAACCTCCAGCAGAAAAATCAATATTCTGAATTAAATCGGTGTTGGTAAAACTCAATCCTTCTTGTTGTCCTGAACGAACTAAAAACGGACGGTATATTTCAATTTCATTTACATAAACTAAATTCTCATCGTAGTTTCCGCCTCGAACTGAATATTGCGAACTCAATTCGGTGTTGGAAGTTACACCCTGCAAAGTTTTGATTATCCCTTCTACTCCTCCGGATAAACTAGGGACTTTTTTAACCACATCGGTGTCAATACTTACTATTCCTTGAACTCTTTTTCGTTTACTTGTAATTACAACATCTTCTAATTGTTCGTTTTTAGAACTCATTATCGGATTATAATCTAAAACTTCTTTCGGTTTTAATTCGAATGTTGCAGTGATACTTTTTAAAGAAATATGGGTATAAACCAAAACTACTTTTTGGTTGGAAGGAATTTCAATTACATAAAAACCATTAGTATTGGTAACTGATGATTTACTTTTGTAACTAACATTTACGCCTACAACTGGTTTATTATTTTCATCTAAAACTATACCGGTAACTTTTGCATTTTGCGCGAAAATGAAGGTGCTAATTAGGAAAAAAAGTAGCGATAAAACTTTATTTCTTGTTTTCAAATGGATTGTATTATTTTTGACTTCTATTAAATTGCGTCTCAAAGATAGTGGAATTTCCTACATTATCGGTTACAATTACTTTCAATTTATTAGCTCCTTCCAAAAGAAGATTATCTTTAAAGATGTGAGTAATTTTATTCAGTTTAGATTCATATTCAAACAATACCCATTGATCATTAAGATATCCATTGTAGGTTTTTACGCCCGAAAACTCATCATATATTGACAGACTAATACTTTTTTGATCGCTTAGCCATTTCCCTTCTGTACTTTTTGAAATTTTAATTTTTGGAGCAATGGTATCCTTCATTAAGGCAAACTTTCCTAAGGTTTTTGATTTACAAGTAAAGTTGTTTCCATTTAATTTTGTGAAATTGTAGGTCCATTTTTTCCCATTAAAAGATGCAATAAACATCTGTTTCTTATCAGCTTCAGAAGCCTTATCATCTGTGGCGGTTATGGTAAAATTAGTATGTGCGGGAACAACATCTTCGTGCAAAAATAGAACCTTATTTTTTACTTCAAAATTCAAATAGTAATCGTCATAAAAAGTTCCCGCTGGAAAAAAAACTGAATAATTATCTTTCTCAAAAATAGCATCTACTTTTGCTTTTACTGAAAATTTAGTAGGTTTTTCTTGACTTAGAACTTTTGCTTCTTGGTTTGAATACTGAATTGGCACTGAAATAATAGTTTTATTCTGATTGAAATCAGATACTTCAATCCTTTGATTACTTGTAAAATTTGGAGTTACATTATATATCCCATCAGCTACATTTTGATAGATATTACTCCAATTAAAAGGATTTTTCATGAATAATTTTTGAACCCTTTGGTGTGATTTTTTATATCTGCTATAATCTATAAAAGCATTCACATAGCGTCCTTCATCAAACACCATTTGATCTAATTCATAACCGAAAACAGGAGTGCCATTTGAAATTATTTGAGTTTTATACACGCCGTTAGCGTTGTATGAAACATCATCCCAATCGGAAGCGTTTATACCGAATCCAATTCGTCCGGTTGCCATTACTTTATCCGAAATATAAGTGCCATCTTTTTGCAAAGACAAACTTAACATTACTGGAATCTTTGACTCATTCACAACCGAATTTTCATCAATTGGATAAACATAAACTCCAGAAACTATTGGTTTTTTAGTATCTTTTAATTTCAATCCAAAAAATAAAGGATTGATTATTTTTT
>CAMCBB010000006.1 GCA_945872875.1 Flavobacterium psychrophilum | reverse complement strand
AAATTAAAGGCACATACTGACCCATCTGAATTATCATCACATGCCACATAATTTGTAGGAGTGTTAATAACTGGTGCTGTTAAAATAGTAACATCTATAGAAGCTCTAGGACCTTCACAATTAGAAATTGTTTGTGATACATAATAAGTTGTAGTACCTACTGCTGCGGCTGCAGTACTTGGTGTTGGAGCTGTTGCTGAACCTACTCCACCAGTTGCCGATGTATACCACAATAATCCTGTTCCGGTTGCAGTTAATGCCGTTGCAGTAGCTCCTTGACAATAAGTTACCGGTGTAGTTACAGTTGGTAGTGCTGGTGTAGCATTTACAGTTACTGCAATTAATTCTCTTGGGCCTTCACAACCTGAAATAGTTTGTGATACATAATAATTTGTAGTTCCTGGTGTCGCTGTACTTGGTGTAATTGCAGTAGAAGATCCGGTTCCTCCCGTTGCAGCAGTATACCATAACAAACCTGAACCTGTAGCAATTAATGCTACCGGTGTATCATTTTGGCAATATGTTAACGGAGTAGTAACTGTTGGTAATGCAGGTGTAGCATTAACCGTTACTGATATTGGTGATCTTGGACCTTCGCAACCAGATATCGTTTGAGATACATAATAAATTGTAGTACCTGCTGTTGCGGTACTTGGTGTAGGTGCTGTAGCAGAACCTGTGCCTCCTGTTGGGGCTGTATACCATAATAATCCCGTACCTGTAGCACTTAATGCTGTAGCAGTAGCTCCTTGGCAATAAGGAGATGGTGTGGTAACTGTTGGTAAAGCTGGTATAGCATTAACTGTAACTGTAATAGCTGCTCTTAATCCTTCGCAACCCAAAATCGTTTGTGATACATAATAAATTGTAGTTCCTGCTATTGTAGTGCTTGGTGTTGGGGCTGTAGCAGAACCTGTACCTCCTGTTGCGGCTGTATACCACAACAAACCTGTGCCTGTAGCTCCTAATACTGTAGCTGTAGCTCCTTGGCAATAAGTAACCGGTGCAACTATTGGCAATGCTGGGGTAGCATTAACCGTTACTGCAATTGCTGCTCTTGGACCTTCACAACCTAAAATTGTTTGGGATACATAATAAGTTGTAGTACCTACTGCTGCAGCTGCAGTGCTTGGTGTTGGAGCTGTTGCTGAACCTGTGCCTCCTGTTGGGGCTGTATACCATAACAAGCCTGTACCTGCAGCACTTAATGCTGTAGCAGAATCATTTTGGCAGTAAGTAACAGGGGAAGTAACTGTTGGTAACGCAGGTGTAGCATTAACCGTTACTGTAATAGCTGCTCTTGGACTTTTACAACCAGATACTGTTTGTGAAACATAATAGTTAATACTGCCAACGTTGGATGTACTAGGTAAAATCACAACTGATGAACCAGTTCCTCCAGTAGGTGCAGTATACCATAACAAACCAGTTCCTGTGGCACTTAATGCCGAGGCATTGGCTCCTTGACAATAGGTTACTGGGGTGATAACTGTTGGGAGAGCGGGAATAGGATTTATTGTAACAACAATTAGTGCTCTTTGCCCTTCACATCCAATTACCGTTTGTGAAACATAAAAGGATGAATTACCAGCAGATACAGTACTTGGTGTTGGCGGGGTAGCAGACCCTGTACCACCTGTTGCTGATGTATACCATAATAAGCCAGTTCCAGTTGCTGTAAGTGCGGTTGCAGTGGAACCCTGACAATAGGTAACAGGGGTAGCAACTGAAGGAGATGCAGGAGTAGCATTTACCGTAACTGCAATTGCTGCTCGTGGACCTTCGCAACCCAATATAGTTTGTGACACATAATACGTTGTGGTGCCTACTGAAGTAGTACTTGGTGTTGGGTCTGTAGCAGACCCTGTACCACCTGTTGCTGATGTATACCATAATAATCCAGTTCCTATAGCACTTAATGCCGTAGCTGTAGCTCCTTGGCAATATGTTAACGGAGTAGTAACTGTTGGTAAAGCAGGTGTAGCATTAACCGTTACTGATATTGGTGATCTTGGACCTTCGCAACCAGATATCGTTTGAGATACATAATAAATTGTAGTTCCTGCTGTTACGGTACTTGGTGTAGGTGCTGTAGCAGAACCTGTGCCTCCTGTTGGGGCTGTATACCATAATAATCCCGTACCTGTAGCACTTAATGCAGTTGCAGTAGCTCCTTGACAATATGTTACAGGAGTGGTTACAGTAGGTAAGGCTGTAGAGGAAGTAACAATAACTTGAATTTCTTGAAAAGGTCTACAGGTTGAATCTGCAGGATCAGGATTTGCAATAGCATATATATAATAAGTACCAGCCAAGTTTGGTAGCGATCCTGCAGTTCCAATTGCAGCTAAATCTAATGTCGCAATTCCACCAGCATTTGGAGTAGAAAACCCTAATGGAATTCCTCCAGTATACATATTACTTCCTACTTGAGGAGTTGTAAAATAAACATAACTTATGGCATTACTACCTGTGAAAGTGGTACCAACTGAAAAAGGAGTTGGGTCAGCAGATAAGCATAAAGTTTGTGTTGGTGATGGTGAAGTAATTGTAGGACAAGGAAGGCATGGATTGTATGTAATGGTAAACGATTTTATCCTAACACAAATATTATTTGCACTTTGCATACTCATAAAAATAGTTTGACTCGATCCAGTAACAGGAAATGCAGTTGGATTGGCAATCGGATTCGAAACATTTTGAGCATCTGAAAGTGAAGTATGATAAGAAATATCATAATCACCAGCAGGAAGACTTCCTAAAACTACTGTTTCATTTGCAGATAAATCATAAGTATTATTAGGAGCACATTGAACTATATCAATTGGAATTTGAGTATCATCTGGATAAACCTCTACTGTTACAGGCTTAGTAACTGTTCTAATAATTGTTCCGGTTCCTGTTGGATTACATTCCGTATATTTTACTTGGGCAGTATACGTTGTAGTGGCAGTAGGACAAACTGAAATAGATGGAGTTGTGCCTATAACAGTACCACTAGCATTTAACCACTGAAAAGTAGCTTGTGAAGCACCAGATGGAGTAAAACGCCAACCTTCAGATGGAGATGCAGCTGTACCTAAAACGGACCACGAACCAGTATTTCTTCCTGGAGCAGCAATACCAGTTGGAGTTGCCGCATTATTTTGAATTCCGATTACACCACTTCCCGAATTCCAATTTACACAAACTGATCTCTTTTTTACGAATATATCAATAATATTAGTTCCCTCATACAATACTAATTGACTCTCTTGCAAACCTTGATTCGTACCGCAAGAAAATAGAGGCATATTCTTAACATTAATAATTAATTTTCTGCAAGGTGCCAAACCGTCTACAATATATTTTATTTCTATTGGAGTTGCAGGTGGTGTAGCTACTGCAGGATTAGTATCTTGCATTGGAAAGAAAATACTATTTTTAAATGCAGTAATTCCTTGAGCAAGCGCTGGTATTTGAGCAGTAAAAGCCCAAGGACAAGAAGCTATAACACAATTAGGATTGATAGTATTAAAAGTTAAAAATGTATTTGTACTTAATTGAAAGGTATTATAACAATTTCCATAAAAACTAAATTTAAATGGAATGACAACAGGAGAAGAATAAGCATCATCACTTATACATAATGAGGTACCCGCATTTCCAAGTGGAACAAGAGGAGCATAAGGTATGGATGCAACTGTATAGCTGGTAGTTGCTTTAATGTCTATATACGAAGCAGACAACGTCGTACAACTAAGATTATCGCACAGGGTCTCAGGTGCTGGAATTGAAATGTCATTTGGACAACAATTAAGGATGTACTGTAAATTTCCTGTTGCAGATGCACTAACACAACCTGTTACTGTATTAGTGATTACTACTGAATAATTCCCTGCAACAGTTGCGTTATTTATACTTGCAACGTTTCCAGGATTCGCCACTATAGCCGGAACTGTCCATACATAACTATAAGTGCCCGGAGTTCCTGGAGTTGCCGTAATTACAGATGGACTTGTATCTCCTGTACATTTTTGGATACTATTAACTATTACCTTTGGAGAAGGATTTATGGTTATTGTAAATTGCTTTACATCATTAGCACAACCACTTAATGATCCAGTAACGGTTATTGTAGCATCAATAGGACTTGAAGTAGTATTTGTAGCCAATAAATTAGTAATATTCCCAGTACCTGAACTTCCAATTGCCAATAACGGATTACTGTTAGTCCATGAAAATGTAGTACCTGGTTGATTACTTGTAAAGTTTAATACCGGAATCAAAGTTCCGCTACAAACCGATTGGTTTGTTGGAACTGTAATTGATAAATTAGTTACTGTAACACTTATTGTTTTTGAAAACGAACAGGTTGTTGAAGTAGTAAATGAAATATCATCTATAGCAAAATCATTTCCAGCAACAAAGGTATTAGTATCATACATTTCAATTAAAGCTGATGTACTCGCCCCTGAATTCCATGGAAATGTAAATTGTGTCCAATTTCCACATGTAGCTAAAGCGGGCGCATTATTTGTTCCTAATGAAACTCCGTTTATTTTAACTAATATAGCCGCAGGATTAGGCGTTGCAACTGTTTGCACCCAATAGCTAAATGTATAATTTTGTCCGGCAACTGTTGGCACAATCTGAGACCAAAATTTATCATTTCCACCATTAAATGAAGAACCATCCATAACCATCATTTTTCCAGTTCCACTGGTATGATCCGGACAGGTACTAAATGGAGCAAACCAAGTACTTGGACTGGTAACAATTCCGTATGCTTTTTGAATTCCTCCAGTTGGAGCATTTGCTAAATATTGATAATCAGTACCAAAACCAACATTTCCTAATGAAAAATCACCATTGTAAATTAAATTTGATGTAGAAGTTATCGATGAAGTTACTGTATAATTTGTATTTACTACTGGACTTACAGAAGGAGTTGCACTACTTGAAGAAGTAAGAGTAGGATCTGCAGGAGAAGCCACCCATGCATAGGTGCCAGAGCTTCCATTTACTGAAAGTGTGGTATTTCCACCAGCACAAATTGTAGCATTTGAAGAAACAATTAATGGATTAGAAGCATTTGAAATTGTAATATTATTTTGACTAATTGTATTTGAAGCCGAATCAGTAACCGTAATTGAATAATTTCCTGCAGGAAGATTACTAAAAACCCCAGTACTATTAGATGGTAAAGTAATACCAGTGATTGAAAAAGTATACGGAGCTATTCCACCAACAGCATATCCTACGATAGAACCATCTGTTGTGGTTGAACAAGACGTGTTTTGAGCAGAATAAGTCAACCCCAAGGCTGCTGCAGGTGCAGTAAGCGATAAATCGTCTATAGCAAAATCATTTCCAACAGCATTTGTATTGTAATTTTTTAATTCAATGTTCACACAAGCATTAGTTGGAGTAATGGTATATGTTCTTTGAACCCATCCCGATGCTGGTAAAGAAGCTAATGTAGAGGGAGGTGAAGTTACAACAGTAGCATTATTAAAAACGGCTCTCACATCAGCTTGAGTTGACGCTCCAACTACATTACTTGAAATTGATTTTATCCAATATTTAAAAGTGTAAGTAACACCAACTGTAAGTCCGCAAACGCCTCCCCCGGTGTTTCCTGCCTTCCAAAAACTAGGATTTCCACCATCAGTACTACCATCTATCAACATCATTTTTCCGGTACCCGAATGGTCTGTGCCTGTCAAAAAATTGGAAGTATTGTATGGTTGTGGATTTACTCCAAAAGAATAATCTCCTGCACTGGTAGTTCCAGTTGCCGAAGCAATGTAATTGTATCCAGTACTATTTATTGAAAAACCAACTCCAACACCTCCAGATTCAAAATTTCCATTAGATAATAAATTTTGAGCGGTTAAAATATTGAAAAACAATATACTTACTAAAATAAAATGTAGCTTTTTTCTCATTTAGGGATCAAATTTAAGGACCGAAATATACATAAAATTAACTAAAAATTAACCTGTTTATTGTATTTTTTTAAAAATTTTAAATCAAACGTATTAATTATTTTATAATATTTATCTTTGCATTTACTTTACATTTTAATATTATCATCAAAAAAATGAGTAATCAAGAAGATTTAACAGACGACTTAGGAAACAATCATATTGGAACAAATGAACAAACTCCATTGAGAAATGATGCGTTTGAAAAATCAGAAGAAGAAAAAATTGAAATTATCAAAAAAAATGTAGAAAACATTCTTTCTACATTAGGAATGGACTTAACTGATGATAGTTTGAAAAAAACTCCAGACCGAGTGGCTAAAATGTTTGTAAAAGAACTATTTGGAGGTTTAAATCCCAATAAAAAACCAAGTTCTTCTACATTTGAAAACAAGTACAAGTACAACGAAATGTTGGTTGAAAAAAACATCACTGTTTATTCTACTTGTGAACACCATCTACTACCAATTGTAGGAAGAGCACATATTGCTTATATTTCTAATGGAACTGTAGTTGGTTTATCAAAGATGAATCGAATTGTAGATTATTTTGCAAAAAGACCTCAGGTTCAAGAACGATTAACTATCCAAATCGTAAGAGAATTACAAAAAGTACTAAATACACAAAATGTTGCTTGTATCATTGATGCCAAACATTTGTGCGTAAATTCTCGCGGAATTAGAGACATCGAAAGTAGTACCGTAACTTCAGAATTTGGCGGAAAATTTAAAGAAGAAGCTGTAAGAAGAGAATTTTTAGAATACATAAAACTAGATACATCGTTTTAATAAAAATAGTATGCCACTTTACACAAATCAAAAGCTAAAAATATACAACACTCTTTCAGGAGAAAAAGAATCCTTTAACCCGATTAATGAGGGCAATATAGGAATGTATGTTTGTGGACCTACAGTTTATAGTAATGTACACCTTGGAAACATCAGAACTTTTATGAGTTTTGATATTATTTACAGATATTTAAAACATTTAGATTATAAAGTTCGATATGTTCGTAATATTACTGATGCAGGACATTTAACTGATGATGGATCTGTTGAAAACGATCGATTTGTAAAACAATCACGACTTGAAAAATTAGAACCCATGGAAGTGGTTCAAAAATATACTGTTGACTTTCATAAAGTCTTAGATCATTTCAACTTCCTACCCCCTACTATTGAGCCAACGGCAACGGGACATATTTTAGAGCAAATTGAATTAACTCAAAAATTAATTAATGAAGGATTTGCCTATGTAAGTCAAGGTTCGGTATATTTTGATGTACTAGAATACAACAAAAGAGGGTTGAATTATGGTGAATTGAACAATCGAAACGTAGAAGAATTACTTTCTAATACTAGAGATTTAGATGGTCAAAACGAGAAAAAAAATCCGCAAGATTTTGCTCTTTGGAAAAACGCTTCTCCTGCTCACATTATGCGTTGGAATTCTCCTTGGGGAGAAGGATTTCCAGGATGGCACCTAGAATGTACTGCAATGAGCACTAAATATTTGGGTGAAAAATTTGACATTCATGGAGGAGGAATGGATTTGAAATTCCCGCATCACGAATGTGAAATTGCTCAGGGAAAAGCATGTAATAACACCACACCAGTTAATTACTGGATGCATACCAACATGCTCACCATGAATGGTTTAAGAATGAGTAAATCTACAGGGAATTACATTCTTCCAATGGAATTAATTGAAGGTGGAAATCAGTTTTTTGAAAAAGAATTTAATGCAAACACCGTTCGTTTTTGTTTCTTGCAAGCGCACTATCGTAGTGTTTTAGATATTTCTAATGAAGCCATGATTGCTAGCGAAAAAGGATTTACCCGATTAATGGAAGGCATTCAACTTTGCAACGAAATCACCCCTGGCGAAACTTCATCATTCGACATAACAACTTGGAAACAAAATTGTTATGACGCTATGAATGACGATTTCAATACACCAATTTTAATTGCAAATTTATTTGAAGGCGTTCGATTTGTTAATGTTTTAAATGATAAAAGAGAAACCATTTCTGCTGAAGATTTAGCCGAATTAAAAAACACTTTAGAAGCATTTACTTTTGAGATTTTAGGGATTAAAAACGAAAAAGCATCCAATAACACCACTCAAAAATTAGAAGGAGTAATTGAAATGCTAATCGAGATGAGAAAAACCGCAAGAGACAATAAAAACTGGGCACTTTCTGATGAAATTAGAGATAAATTATTAGCTTTAAATATTCAGTTGAAAGACAGTAAAGACGGAACATCTTATAGTTTTTAACGACTATGAAAAGGCTAAATAAAATACTTATTACTCCCTTATTAGGATTAATATATTTTTACAAACAAGCGATATCTCCATTTAAACCTGCAAGTTGCCGATTTGAACCCACCTGTTCCTCTTATTTTGCCGAAGCGTTAAAAATTCATGGATTATTCAAAGGATCTTTCCTTGGAACAAAACGAATATTAAGTTGCAACCCTTGGGGAAAAACGGGATACGATCCAGTGCCCGAGAAAAAATGCAATCATAAATAACATAAATTTAAAATAGTTTGATTTTATAATTACTATTTTTGAAAATCATCAAAACCATATAAAACCATGATTTGGAATCCAGCTGAAGGAATACACTTAGGACCTATTTTTATTAGATTTTACAGCTTAATGTTTGTCATTGCCTTTGGATTAGGCTGGTACATCATGAAAAAAATATTTATAAATGAAAAAGAGTCTTTAGATAAATTAGATTCATTGTTCGTTTGGACTGTTTTAGCAACACTATTAGGAGCACGCTTAGGCCATGTGTTTTTCTATGATTGGGAATATTTTAGAAATCATTTACTAGAGATTTTACTGCCATTTAAATTTGAACCCGAGTTTAAATTTACTGGTTTTGCAGGATTAGCAAGTCATGGAGCTGCCATATCAATAATTATTGTAATGTATTTCTACAGCAAAAACATAATCAAACGCCCTATTTTATGGGTATTGGATCGAGTGGTAATTTCAGTTGCGTGTGGCGCTATATTTGTTAGAATTGGAAATTTCTTTAATTCTGAAATCGTAGGTAAAGTAACTAACAACACAACCTTCGGAATCAAATTTATTCGTGATTTTTTTACCCCACAAGATGTCGTAACCAAAACAAACATTAGTGATCCCGATGCAGCTTATCAAGCTATTGCAAATGATCCTCAATTTAGTAATTTACTAATGCAAGTGCCTTTAAAACATGCTGCACAATTATATGAATCCTTCTGTTACATCTTTGTATTTTTCTTGCTATTATTCCTTTATTGGAAAACCAAAGCGGCACAAAAACAAGGAATGCTTTTCGGACTTTTTCTAATCTTATTGTGGTCGGTACGATTCGTTGTAGAATATGTAAAAGAAAGTCAAGGCGGATTTGGAGACAATACCATTTTCTCTACAGGTCAATGGCTAAGCTTACCGTTTATAGCAATCGGTTTGTATTTTGTATTCAAAGCAAAACATAAACCAGTATAATTTCCATAAAAAAAGGTCTGAATGTTCAGACCTTTTTTTATACACTTTATTTTTTTATTGAACCGGACCCGCTTTTTTCTTTTCCAGCAAATTTACTTCCGGCTTAACAATTACTTCACCTTTTATTTTTAAAGCAACCATACCTCCGTCTATATTCACCGCATTAGTTTCAACAGTGATAGTTTTTCTGATTGGTCCAGGGTTCATATTATATTTAACAGAAATAAAATCTGATTTTCCTGGCAAAATCTCACCCGTTGGTTTACTCGGAACAGTACACCCACAGGTAGACTGTACATTTTTAATCACCAAAGGTTGATCACCTGTATTCGTAAATTCAAACTTTCTTATTCCATCATCAGAATCCTTAGAAACAGTACCATAATCAATTGTATTATCCTTATCTTTAAATACAATTTTAGCCCCGCCTTGTGCAAAAACAAATCCGTTTGCTAACATAAAAGCAACAATAAATATCTTTTTCATAAGTCTAAATTTAAATTGTTTTGGTTTAGTAAAAATACCACTTTAAAATTAAAAGCAAAATTTTAATTCTTAATTTTTTATAAAAGCACTTATTACTTACTTTTGCAGTTGTATTTACAAAAAATATACCAATTAATTTTAGTTGATTTTAGAGCGAATGTTTAGGCTTTATTTGTAAACCAAATTCCTGCTATTCGTTACAATACGCGCCAATAGGCAAGTATTTTCACTGCTATCAGGGCTAAATGACAAACTTGGGTACCTTTTGTAAATTGAATAAATCAAATAACAGAATAAAAAATATGGCAATTCCTGCGCAATTTAACGCCAAAGAAGTAGAACAAAAATGGTACGACTATTGGATGAAAAACAATTACTTTTCTTCCAAACCCGATCATAGAACTCCATACACTATTGTAATTCCTCCACCTAACGTAACCGGAGTATTACACATGGGACACATGCTAAACAATACCATTCAGGATGTGTTAATTCGTCGTGCGCGTTTAAAAGGATTCAATGCTTGTTGGGTGCCAGGAACCGACCATGCCTCAATCGCTACCGAAGCGAAAGTAGTTGCCAAACTTAAAAGCGAAGGAATCAATAAAAATGATTTAACGCGTGAAGAGTTTTTGAAACACGCTTGGGATTGGACTAATAAATATGGAGGTACCATTCTAGAACAACTAAAACAATTAGGTTGCTCTTGCGATTGGGAACGAACTAAATTCACCATGGACCCCGATATGTCGGCATCGGTAATTCACTCGTTTGTAGATTTATACAATAAAGGTTTAATTTACCGTGGCTACCGTATGGTAAACTGGGATCCAGAAGCTAAAACCACACTTTCTGATGAGGAAGTTATTTATGAAGAACAACAAGGAAAATTATATTTCCTAAAATATAAAATTGAAGGTTCGACAGATTTTCTTACTGTTGCCACTACCCGACCTGAAACAATATTTGGAGATACTGCAATTTGCATCAACCCAAATGATGAACGATTCTCTCATTTAAAAGGTAAAAAAGCAATCGTTCCTATTTGCGGACGCGTAATTCCAATTATTGAAGACGAATATGTAGATGTAGAGTTTGGTACCGGTTGCTTAAAAGTGACTCCGGCTCACGACATGAATGATAAAACATTAGGCGAAAAACACCAATTAGAAATCATCGATATTTTTAATGAAGATGCTACTCTAAATTCATTTGGATTGCATTACCAAGGTAAAGATCGTTTTGTTGTAAGAGAAGAAATCGCAAAAGAACTTGAAACTAGCGGTGCTTTAGCAAAAACAGAAACGCACTTAAATAAAGTGGGAACTTCCGAAAGAACCAAAGCAGTTATTGAACCACGCTTATCTGACCAATGGTTTTTAAGCATGGAAGAATTGGTGAAACCAGCAATTAAAGCGGTTTTAGAAACGCAAGAAGTTAAATTATATCCAAATCGTTTCAACAATACCTACAAACATTGGTTGGAAAACATTCGCGATTGGAATATTTCACGTCAATTATGGTGGGGACAACAAATTCCAGCGTATTACTATGGTGATGGAAAAGAAGATTTTGTAGTTGCCGAAAACATTGAAAAGGCTTTGGAATTAGCAAAAGCTAAAACTTCCAACTCCCAACTTCAAGTATCCGACTTAAAACAAGATGCCGATGCACTAGACACTTGGTTTTCGTCTTGGTTATGGCCAATGGCGGTTTTTGGAGGAATTTTAAATCCAGAAAACGAAGAATTCAAATACTATTATCCAACCAACGACTTAGTTACAGGTCCAGATATTTTATTCTTTTGGGTAGCTCGTATGATTATAGCAGGTTATGAATATGCAGGTGAAAAACCATTTTCAAATGTATATTTAACAGGATTAGTAAGAGACAAACAGCGTCGTAAGATGTCTAAATCGCTGGGTAATTCTCCAGAACCATTAGAATTAATTGAAAAATTTGGTGCCGATGGAGTTCGTGTTGGATTGCTTTTAAGTGCTTCAGCAGGAAACGACATCATGTTTGACGAAGAATTATGCAACCAAGGAAAAGCATTTTCAAATAAAATATGGAATGCCTTCAAATTGATTAAAGGTTGGGAAGTTTCTTCTAGAATTCCACAGCCCGAGTCTTCAAAAGTGGCAATCGAATGGTACGAAACTAAATTACAAAGAACACTTACAGAGATAGAAGAAAACTTTGATAAATACCGAATTTCAGATGCATTAATGGCAATCTACAAATTGGTTTGGGATGATTTTTGTTCTTGGTTTTTAGAAATAATTAAGCCTGCTTACCAACAACCTATCGATCAAGTTACCTTTGAAAAGGCGATTGAAATGTTGGAAAATAACCTAAAATTATTACACCCGTTCATGCCGTTCTTAACCGAAGAAATTTGGCAACATATTGCAGATAGAACTACTGAGCAAGCCATAATTGTTTCGGAGTGGCCAAAAGCAAAATCATTTGACGAAAAATTAATTTCCAATTTTGATTTCACAATTGAAGTAATCTCCGGAATTAGAACGATCAGAAAAGATAAAAACATTCCTTTTAAAGATGCAATAGATTTGAAAGTGGTGAACAATGAAAAAACAAGCACTCATTTTGATTCGGTTATATGCAAATTAGGGAACATTACTAATTTAGAATATGTTTCTGATAAAGTGGATGGCGCCCTATCTTACCGCGTAAAATCGAATGAATATTTCATTCCAATTACTGGAGCTATTGATGTGGCTGCAGAAATCAATAAGCTAACTGAGGAATTAAATTACACTAAAGGCTTTTTAAAATCAGTTGAAGCAAAACTATCTAATGAAAAATTTGTGAATGGAGCACCTGAAAAAGTTTTAGAAATGGAACGAAAAAAACAAGCAGATGCCCTTGCAAAAATTGCAACAATAGAGCAAAGTATTGCAGGTTTGAAATAAAGAAAAAAACACAATATTAAGAAGCATTGAGAAATCAATGCTTTTTTTTATTTCTAAAATCTTCAATATTATTTTATTGCTATCAATGTGAAATTTTAATAAAAAAATACTGTTTTCTAAAAACAATTCACTTAATTTGAACTACATTAATATCCCAAATCTAATGAAAAATTATACTCTAGAAGACATTAACAATGTCGTGAAAGGAACCCTTGTTGGAGCAACTCCCCACTTAATTACTGCTCCTGAGCAATTAGAATTAGCAAAAGAAACCGAAATTTCATTCATCGGAAATAAGAAATATGAAAAATTTTGGGAAGACTCCAAAGCTTGTGCTGCCATAGTTAATGAAGATATAGCAATAGAACCGGGTGAAAATAGAGCATTTATAAAAGTAAAAAATGCCGATTTGGCCATGACTTTAGTTTTAGAACTATTTGCTCCAGCACCTCCTCAGTTTTCATCAGAAATTCATCCAACAGCCGTTATTGATGCTTCCGCAAAAGTTGGAGCAGGAACCCGAATTGGCGCAAATGCCTTCATCGGACCAAATGTAGTTTTGGGTGAAAATGTAACTATTTATCCTAATGTTACTATTTTAGACGAGTGTACTATTGGAAATAATACGACAATTTGGCCAGGAGCAGTAGTTAGAGAGCGTTGCCATGTTGGCGCACATTGTATCTTACATCCAAATTGCACTATTGGTGCAGACGGTTTTGGATTTAGACCTTGCCCAGAAAAAGGATTGGCTAAAATTCCTCAAATTGGAAATGTAGTTCTTGGTAATTATGTTGAAATCGGTGCAAATTCATCGGTTGATAGAGGAAAATTTAGTTCAACTATTCTTGGTGATGGATGTAAAATTGACAACTTAGTTCAAATTGGGCACAATAGTATTTTAGGTAAATTCTGTATCATGGCCGGAAATAGTGGTCTTGCAGGATCAGTTACCTTAGGAAACGGAGTAATTATTGGCGGAAGTGCTTCTATTAAAGACCACACAACTTTAGGAGACGGCGTTACAATTGGCGCAGGATCTGGAGTTACTGGTGATGTTGAAGCGGGTAAAACCATGCTTGGATACCCTGCGGTTGAAGCTAGAACGGCTTTAAAACAATGGGCAATCCTTAAAAGAATGGCTAGTCAATAATTATAATTAAATCGTAATATTTTTTATTATTTCGAAATTCAATTCGGAGAAATCCTTTATTATTTTATCGGCTTTCGAATAATCTTGTAATTTAGTATTGAAACTATCATAACCCACACAATAGATTCCGGCTGCTTTGGCTGCAAGAATTCCGTTGGTGCTGTCTTCAATTACGATACAATGCTCAACTGAATTTCCAGATAATTTAGCAGCATGCTCAAAAATAGCAGGATGTGGTTTCGAATTAGGAAAATCTTCCCCTGATACTAAATGGGTAAAATATTGATGCAATCCAAATCGAGTGAAAACGCGATCAATGGTAACATTTGCAGACGAAGAAGCTAAAATCAATTGCATTCCGTTGCGTTGTAATTCTTTAATTAAATCTTCTACGCCATCAATTAAACACAAATCTTCTTTACTATCAAAAGCATCGTTAAATAAATTGCGTTTGGCTTCAACTAAATCCGGAATTGACTCTGTAATTTCAAAATTAGCTTTTAACTTTTCGTAGGTGTTTTTGGTAGAATTCCCTGTAAACGATGCATACATTTCTGGAGAAACCTCAATGTTTAATTGCTTAAAATGTTGATTATAGGCATAATGATGCACTGGTTCAGTATCAACAATTACGCCATCCATGTCGAAGATTACAGTTTGTATCATTTGGGTTTTGGGTGTTGGGTTTAAAGTTTAAGGTTTAAGGTTCTGGGAATATTAACAAGATTAAAGCCCATTTCTATACTAAATTCTATTTTTTTAGCAAATATCGAATAACGGTTTCTGCCATATACAATCCAAAAAGTCCAGGCATATAACTATTGGTACCATAAAATGATTTTTTATAATTGCTTCCATCGGTCATTTTCAAGCTCGTTTCATCCTGAATTTCCGATGAAAAAACCACTTTCAATTTATCAATTTTATGTTCTTTTAATCTTCTGCGAATGGTTTTAGCAAACATACAATTCACCGTATTGGTAATATCGGCAACCTTCACTTTGGAAGCTTCCATCTTACCTCCCGCTCCCATTGAAGAAATAATTTTAACTCTATTTCGTTTCGCTCCAATAATCAAATTCAGTTTTGGAGTAACGCTATCAATACAATCTAACACATAATCGTAATCGCTGTTCACAATTTCAAAGGCACGCTCTGGCGATAGAAATTCTTGCACTTTCGTCAAATTCAATTCGGGATTGACATCCATCAAACGATTTCCGACAACTTCAATTTTAGACAAACCAACAGTAGAATGTAAAGCAGGTAATTGTCTGTTGATATTGGTAATATCAACCACATCACCATCTACAATTGTAAGGTTTCCCACACCTGCACGAGCTAAAAACTCAGCAGCAAAAGATCCTACGCCTCCTACTCCTACAACTAAAACCTTCGAATTTTTAAGATTTTGTAATCCTTCAGCTTTGAATAATAATTCAGCTCTTTCTTGCCACTTTGCCATTTTATCATTGCGAGGAACGAAGCATTCGCATCCTCTATTTATTGTTACTATTCGATTTAAAAACAGTGTTGAAATTAGAATTTATAATTTCTGTTAACTCTTCAATTGTTATGTTCTTATATTTTGCTGCTAAGGTATAAACTTCTTCCAAAGTTTCCTCTATGGTATCGGTTTCAAGAAAAAATTTATCATTTGGAATTGATTGAAAAACCGACTCTAATTCGGGGTTGCGCATTAAATATTTCCCAAACGAAATATAAAACCCATTATCGATTAATTGCTTCGCTACTTGTTGATTTTTTGAAAACCCATGAATAATTATTGGTACAGAAATATTTAATCGTTTTTTGATTGCAATCAATTCGTCAAAGGCAGCCACTAAATGCAATACCAAAGGTTTTTGGTATTTTTCTGCAAGTTGAATTTGCTTTTCAAAAACTTCAATTTGCAATTCAATCGAAATTTCAATTCGTTTATCTAAACCACACTCTCCTAAAGCCAAACATTGATTTAATTGAAGTTTAGCTTCAATAATATCTAAATCATTTATTAGGCTTTCTTCTTGAATATACCAAGGGTGAATTCCAATAGAATAATTCGGAATTGCTGTATCAAATTCCCGTGGATATTGATTTACCAACTCTAAAATATTAGGATTATCTGAGAATTTGTGGGTATGTAAATTGAAAAATTGCATGCGCAAATTTAATCGAAAAGTTTGAAAGTCTATAATCAAAAAGACCTGAAAAACCCAATATAACTTTGTAGATTTGCAACTCAGAAATTCTACATGTTAAATAAAGCAATTCAAAAATATTTAAGCAACTTTAAGGGATTCTCAAGAGAGATCTGGATTCTTACGCTGATTACATTCATTAATCGTGCGGGCACGATGGTATTGCCATTTTTATCAAAATATTTAAAAGAAAATTTACATTTTTCATACAGTCAGGTAGGATGGATAATGGTGTGCTTTGGTGCCGGATCAATGGTTGGATCATGGTTAGGTGGAAAATTATCAGATAAAATTGGCTTCTATAGAATAATGATTTTTAGCTTATTATCTTCAGGGTTGGCTTTTTTTGTGATGCAATTCATTACTTCCTTTGTAGGACTTTGTATATCAATGTTCTTATTAATGTCTATTGCTGATATGTTTCGGCCGGCAATGTTTGTTTCATTAAGCGTTTATGCAAAACCCGAAAATAGAACACGAGCCTTAACCCTAGTGCGACTTGCCATTAATCTTGGTTTTGCTGCAGGGCCCGCACTTGGCGGACTGATTATTATGGGAATTGGATACAATGCACTATTCTGGGTAGATGGAGCAACTTGCATTTTTGCCATATTGATATTTTGGATAAAAGTTAAAGAGAAAAATGGACCCCTTATTTCAAAGGAAGAAAAACAGAGTTTGGAAGCCAATCGAGAATCGGTTTTTAAAGACAAACCCTTTTGGATCTTTTTAGTAAGTTGTTTAATTTCTGGAATTTTGTTTTTTCAATTATTTACTACAATCCCCTTATACCATAGAGAGCAATTTGACCTAACCGAATTCCAAACTGGTTTATTGATTACCATGAACGGAATTATTATTTTCTTTTTGGAAATGCCAATTGTAGGTTATGTAGAACGCAATAAAATTGATAAAGTAAAAATGGTAACCATTGGTTGCTTATTAATGGCAATTAGTTTATTTCTGCTATTAATTAATTTTTGGGTCGGAATCTTAGTAATTATGATGCTCTTTATGACCTTTGCCGAAATGTTTGTTTTTCCGTTTTCGAATTCATTTGCGATTAGCAGAGCGCCAAAAGGTCACGAAGGACGCTATATGGCAATATTTACTATGAGTTACAGTTTGGCACATATTTTAAGCGCCAAAGTAGGGATGGGAATTATTGATCATTTTGGATATCAAGCCAATTGGGCTTTTATGGGGACGCTGGGAGTAATTGCTTTTGTATTAGGAATCTGGACCTTACGACTTGTTGATCAAGAGAAAATCAACTCATAAATATTCTTTTTTTATTTCTTGTAAAGTACGATTGGTTGCGATTAATTGATCGATTATTTCCTTTCGCAATACTTCAATCGATTCGTGTTTTAGATATTTTGCCCAGGCAGTTTCTTCTAATAAACCTCGTATTTGCTTGATTAGTTTGGTGGTTTCGGCAGCGGTTCGCAACACTTTACCTGATGTGTATTTATCGCTTTTACAATGGTTGAATTGAGCCGATTGATCACTATAATCCACTTCAATAAAATAAAGTTTTTCTTGATCATTATCAGGATAAAAATCACTCCAACTGGCATAACCAATTTTGGTTCTATCCTTGGAAATTCCATTTGAAACTAACCTCCATTTGCAGTTTGCAGCCCTTCCCCAATGATTGGAATGCCTGTAAACTCCTTGTTCTGTAAAGTAATAGCTACTCCCCGATTTACTAATGAAATTCGGTTTTAAATTGATGAAGCTTTCAATTTTTACTTCCTTAAAAATACAAAAAGTATGTTTATGGAAATTGGTTTTATTATAGGTTTTCAAATGAAAATTGTATTATCGCTAACAAAAATAGTTAATTAACCACAATAAAAAACCGCAATAATTTGCGGTTTTTTTATTTTATATAGTTTTTTATTTTCCGTCTTTATCGACTACTATACGATTTTCTCTATTGGCTATTTCCCAAGCAATTGAAAAACCCAATTGAGTTCTTTTTGATAAAGCATCAAATTCAATTTTACTAACTTCATCTGTTGCTTTATGGTAATCTTCATGAACTCCATTAAATAAAAACACTACAGGAATTCCGTGTTTAGCAAAGTTATAATGATCTGAACGGTAATAAAAACGATTTGGATCTTTGCGGTCGTTAAACTTATAATCAATGTTTAAATTAATATATTTAGAATTCACCTCTTCACAAATTTTATATAAATCGGTAGACAAATAATCAGAACCTATTAAATAAATATAATTATTACTGTCTTTGTGCAAATCATCTCTTCTACCCACCATGTCAATATTAACATCTGCAACTGTATTAGTTATAGGAAATAAAGGGTTTTCTGAGTAATAACTTGAGCCATACAAACCATGTTCTTCTCCTGTTACATGCAAAATTAATATCGAGCGCTTCGGTCCGTGACCTTCTTTTTTTGCTTTTTGAAATGCTTGGGCAATTTCTAACAAAGCAACAGTTCCTGATCCATCATCATCTGCACCATTATATACAAGTCCTTTTTTAACCCCAACATGATCATAATGTGCCGAAACTACGACTATCTCATCGGGTTTTTCTGAACCTTCAATAAAAGCCCAAATATTTTCTGAGTCTGGAAGATTTTCTCCTGAATCTTTGTTCATGAACTCTGCAGGTACCCTTTGATAATAACTTGTGGCACCTTTTGGAAATGGAATTCCTTCTTTTTGATATTGTTCAACAAGATAACGCCCCGCTTTCTTTTGTCCTTCACTTCCTGTTTCCCTGCCTTCCATTTCATCCGAGGCGACAATTGTTAAATGGATTTTCAATTCATTGGAAGTAATTGAATTGATGTATTTATTTACATCAACTTCCTTACTTTGAGCAAAAATTGAAATACTACTTCCAAAAATAAATAATGCTAGATAAGCAATAAAGTTCCTTTTTTTCATAAAATTTAGTATATATAAATTGTAATAAATAGTAATTAATTTGTAAATCTATTAAAAAAAAATATCAGTATTTTTGTTTTTAATAAATAAATCCCAAAAATATGAAATCGGAAGCAAAGACAACAGAACAATATATATCGGAGTTACCTGAAGATAGAAAAGTAGCAATTGAAAAACTTCGTGATATTTCATTAAAAAATTTACCTAACGGATTTAAAGAAGTCATTTCATATGGTATGCTTGGTTATGTTGTTCCTCATGAAATTTATCCAAAAGGATATCATTGCACACCACAATTACCATTGCCCTTTTTTAATATTGCTTCGCAAAAAAATTCTATCAACATTTATCATATGGCCCTTTATGCCGATTCCAATTTATACAATTGGTTTGTTGAGGAATATCCAAAACACAGCACTGCCAAGTTAGATATGGGAAAAGGTTGTATTCGATTCAAAAAAATTGAAGCCATTCCTTTTGAATTAATTGGCGAACTATTATCAAAAATTAACCCACAACAATGGGTTGAAATGTATGAAAATGCTTTCATAAAAAAATAAATGAAGCAAATTCTAACACCAATTTTTAATACAATTTTCGAAGAAAAGTTAATTGATGAAATCGTCAAATTTGCAATTGTAAAAGATTTTGTTGAAGGCGAAATTATTTTGGATATTGGAAACGATTCAAATGCTATGCCTCTGTTATTAAGCGGTGGAATTAAAATATCAAGAGTGGATCAAAACCAAGGTGAACTCGTATTGTATTTTATTGAAAAAGGGAATACCTGCGCCATGACTTTAACCAGTTGTTTAAACAATACCAAAAGTGAAATTCGTGGAACAGCTGAGACAATTGGTCAAATTATTCTAATTCCGATTGAAAAAATGGAAGAATGGTTGACTACTTTTTCTAGTTGGCGTTATTTTATTTTCTTAAGTTATAATAACCGATTAAAAGAAATGTTATCCGCAATTGATTCAATTGCTTTTTTAAGTTTAGAAGATAGATTATGGAACTACTTAATTGATAAATCTAAAATTAATAAATCGAGAGAATTGTTTTGTACACATAAAGAAATTGCATTTGATTTAAATAGCTCAAGAGTTGTAATATCAAGATTATTAAAAGTATTTGAACAAAAAAACCGAATTAGATTAAGACAAGGAGTCATTACTTTAAAAGATTGAAAGCTGAATTGATGTTATAAAACATAAATATTGTAATTTTACAATTACTAATACAACCCCAAAGTATACATGGAAATAAAACTGTTAATTGGTTATCTATTTGCAACTATTGTTGGAATAACCTTAGGATTAATTGGAAGTGGTGGTTCCATATTATCTGTTCCCATTTTAGTTTATATACTTGGAGTTGAACCCATTTTAGCCACTGCCTATTCCCTATTTATTGTAGGCACAACAGCTTTATTTGGTGGTGTACAAAAAGCCAAACAAAATTTAGTTGATTATAAAAAAGTACTTTTATTCGGAATTCCAACTTTACTTTCTGTCTTTGTAACCCGAAGAATTATAGTGCCTAATATACCTGAAATTTTATTTTCAACATCGGTATTCACCCTTCATAAGTCGGTTTTTATTATGGTAGTTTTTGCTGTTGTAATGATAATGGCATCTGTAAGAATGATTAAACCAATGCCAACTGAAATTAAAGAAGAATATCAAAAATTAAATTACCGTAAAATATTTTTCCAAGGAATCCTAATTGGCTTAATAGCTGGATTTGTAGGAGCAGGTGGCGGATTTTTAATTATTCCTGCATTATTATTTTTAGCAAATACACCAATGAAAAAAGCCGTTGGTACCTCTTTATTTATTGTGGCTGCCCAATCATTAATAGGTTTTATTGGGGATTTAAGAAGCGATCAAATTCTCGATTGGAATTTACTCTTAACTTTCACAGCTTGTTCTATTCTAGGCGTATTTATTGGTAGTTTTTTATCTAAAAAAATCGATGGAAACAAATTAAAAACTAGTTTTGG
Source organism: Flavobacterium psychrophilum (assembly GCA_945872875.1). Lineage (GTDB taxonomy): Bacteria > Bacteroidota > Bacteroidia > Flavobacteriales > Flavobacteriaceae > Flavobacterium > Flavobacterium psychrophilum_N. The sequence goes on along the minus strand of CAMCBB010000006.1, from coordinate 9,221 downwards.
ATGGTTTGTATTAGCAATGGGAGTTTATATAATCACAAAAGAACTTTTCCTCTAAACTCTTATTATTTCATAACTTTGTAACAACTGTTACTTATAAATTGGTGGGACAACTCTAATTTTACATAAAAATTATTAAAAGATGAAAATTGAACAAATTTATACTGGATGTTTAGCACAAGGCGCCTATTATATTGAAAGTAAAGGTGAGGTGGCTATAATTGATCCATTAAGAGAAGTACAACCTTATATAGATAGAGCTAAGGCAGACAATGCTAAAATTAAATATATTTTTGAGACCCATTTTCATGCCGATTTTGTAAGCGGACATGTCACACTTTCTGAAAAAACAGGAGCTCCGATTGTTTTTGGACCCCAAGCAACACCAACATACAAAACTGTTATTGCAACTGATAAACAAGTATTTCAATTGGGAGAAATTACAATTACTTGTTTGCATACTCCTGGCCACACAATGGAAAGTTCCTGTTATTTATTAAAAGATAAAAACGGAAAAGATTACGCATTATTTAGTGGAGATACCGTTTTCTTAGGTGATGTAGGAAGACCAGATTTAGCTCAAAAGGCTGCGCACATGACACAAGAACAATTGGCAGGAACTTTGTTTGATAGTATCAGAACTAAAATTATGCCACTTGCAGACGAGGTAATAATTTACCCTGCTCACGGCGCTGGTAGTGCCTGCGGAAAAAATTTAAGTAAAGAAACTGTAGGAACAATTGGCGACCAAAAGGTAAACAATTATGCACTTCGTGCTAATATGACTAGAGAGGAATTTATTGCAGAAGTTACAGATGGTTTATTACCTCCACCAGCCTATTTTCCTATGAATGTGAAATTAAACAAAGAAGGATACGAAAATGTTGAAACCATTATTAACAATACTAAAGCTTTAAGTGCTAAAGATTTTGAAATTATTGCAAATGAAACTAACGCCCTTATTTTGGATGTTCGAAATGAAAATGATTTTGCAAAAGGACATATTCCTAACTCTATTTTTATTGGGATAAACGGTACTTTTGCTCCGTGGGTTGGTGCATTGATCTTAGATTTCAAACAGCCAATATTATTAATAACTCCAGAAGATAAAGAGGAAGAGACAATAAAAAGATTGGCACGTGTTGGTTACGATGCAACTATAGGATATCTTGATGGTGGAATTGAATCTTGGGAGAAAGCTGGCTTTGAATTAGATACGGTTAACTGCATTTCAGCAGAAACATTAGAAGATAAATTAAAAGAAGAAATTACAGTTTTTGATGTAAGAAAATCAGGTGAATTTATTGCTGAACATTTAAATGAAGCACCTTCTACACCATTGGATTTTTTAAATGACCATTTATCAGAATTTCCAAAAGACAAAGAATTTTACTTATTTTGTGCTGGAGGATATCGATCTATGATTGCATCATCTATATTAAAAGCAAGAGGATATGATAATGTAATAAATGTAAATGGAGGTTTTAATGCCATAAAAAAAACAGGTATAAAAACAACAAATTTTGTTTGCCCTTCAACATTAAAATAATGAAAAACAGAATATTAACTAATTGGAATCTATTACGAATTATACGATTGGGGTTTGCTTCGATTTTATTCACTCAAGCATATGAAAAATTTGAATGGTACTTATTGGTATTTGGAATGTTTTTCTTATTACAAGCAATTTTTAATTTCGGATGCAGTTCTAATGGATGCGGAATACCGAAAAAATAAATAGGATTAAAAATTTATGATATTTTTTTAATATTCATATTATTTTTTTGATACATTTGATATCAATCTTTATAAATTAATTTAAAAACAATAAAAAAATGAAAAAAGTAATTTCAGCTATGGCTATCGCAGCATTCTTATTTGCTGGTAATGTTAATGCTCAAGAGCAAAAACCAAAAGACAAAGAGAAAAAAGAGTGCAGCTCAAAAGAAAAAAAATCTTGTGATAAAGAGAAAAAAGGTGGATGTTGTGCAGGAAAAAAAATGGAAGAGAAAAAATAATTCTATAAAATTTTATTAAAAAAAGTGCTTGAAAAATCAAGCACTTTTTTTTTGTAATAAAACTAAGACAACTTAGTTTTAACTACTTTTGTTAAATATATATTTTTATCATGTCAATAGCTCAAAATTTATATCATATAAAATCCCAACTTCCAGCACATGTAACTTTGGTAGCTGTTTCTAAAACCAAACCTGTAAGTGATTTAATGGAAGCTTACCAGGCAGGTCAACGATGTTTTGGAGAAAACAAAATCCAAGAAATGACCGATAAATGGGGACAAATGCCCAAAGATATTGAGTGGCATATGATTGGACATGTTCAAACTAATAAAGTCAAATTCATGGCTGAATATGTAAGTTTAATTCATGGAGTTGATAGTTTGAAATTATTGCAAGAAATCAATAAGCAAGCTTTAAAACATAATCGTAAAATTGATTGTTTACTTCAAATTTATATAGCCAATGAAGAAACAAAATTTGGCTTGGATGAAAAGGAATTAAATGAATTAATTGCTTCCAAAGAATTCAAAGAATTACAAAACATACAAATAATTGGCTTAATGGGAATGGCAACATTTACCGAAAATCAAAACCAAATTAAAGCAGAATTTAAGCATTTAAAAACCATTTTCGATACTATTAATAATCAAGAAAACTTAAAACTTGAAACACTCTCTATGGGAATGTCAGGTGATTATGAACTTGCAATTGAATTTGGAAGCACAATGGTTCGAATAGGAAGTAGTATCTTTGGTAACAGAAATTATCAACATTAGAATTTGTATGCAATACTTGACATAGAGACCACAGGAGGACAATTCAATGAAGAAGGAATTACTGAAATTGCCATATACAAATATGACGGTTACGAAATTGTAGATCAATTTATTAGTCTTGTAAATCCTGAAAAGCCCATACAACCTTTTGTAGTAAAACTTACAGGTATTAATAATGCCATGTTACGCTCGGCTCCTAAGTTTTATGAAGTGGCCAAACGCATTATTGAAATTACAGACAATTGTATTTTAGTAGCCCACAATACTTCTTTTGATTATCGAATTCTACGAACTGAATTCAATCGTTTAGGTTATGATTTTGTAAAACCTACTTTATGCACCGTTGAATTATCCAAAAAATTAATTCCAGAGCAACCTTCTTATAGTTTAGGTAAATTAGTTCGCGCATTAGGTATTCCTATGTCAGACAGGCATCGTGCTAGCGGAGATGCCTTGGCTACGGTTAAATTATTTCAATTATTGTTAGCTAAAGATTCAGAAAAAGAAATAGTAATTGGATTAATCAAAGCAGAGATTAAAAGTGGACTTTCTCCAAAACTATTGGATATCGTTGAAAGTTTACCAAATAAAACCGGAATTTATTATATCCATAATGAAAAGGGAGATTTAATTTATATCGGAAAAAGTAAAAATATTAAGAAACGAGTTAACCAACATTTTACAGGTAAAAACAATAAGAGCAAAAAAATACAGGCTCAAGTATTTACGGTAACTTATGAAGAAACTGGAAGTGAACTCGTAGCACTTTTAAAAGAAAGCGAAGAAATTAAAATCAATAAACCCATTTATAACAGAGCGCAACGAAAAAGTATTTTTCAGTGGGCCTTGTATGAAGTGCTTGATGATAAAGGCTATTTGAATTTAAAACTTCAAAAGGCAGACGGCAGAAAAAAAGAAATAACTTCCTACACATCAATTCAAGAAGGAAAAAATTCTTTATTTAGAATAACCGAAAAGTATAATTTATGTCAGAAATTAAACGGATTGTACGAAACCCAAAATGGTTGTTTTCAACACAAAATAAATGAATGTAATGGCGCTTGTTTAGGAAAAGAAGCTCCTGAAGAATACAACCAAAGAGTTGAAGAATTTCTTAATGAAATGAGCTTTAACAATCAAAATCGTATCATTGTAGATCGCGGAAGAAAAATAAATGAAAGAAGCGCGGTATTAATTGAAAACGGTATATATAAAGGCTATTGTTTTTTTGATTTAAATTATCAAATTACCAATATGGAGGTTTTTAAAACCATTTTAATTCCGATGCAAAATAACCGAGATACTCGAACTATTATTCAAGGATATTTAAGAAAAAACAAAGTTTTGAAAATAATTAATTTCTAATGAATACAAAGAATTATTTAATTACCATTATTGGTCCAACAGCAATAGGCAAAACTGCATTAAGCATTGCCTTGGCAAACCATTTTGGTTGCGAAATAATTTCTTGTGATAGTCGTCAATTTTATAAAGAAATGAAAATTGGCACTGCGGTTCCAACTGATTTAGAATTGGCAGCTGCAAACCATCGTTTTATTCAAAATAAATCAATTTTTGAAAATTATACGGTTGGTGATTTTGAAAAAGAGGCTTTGGCTAAATTAGATGAATTATTCTTAAAAAATAACATTCAAATCCTTGTTGGTGGTTCTGGTTTGTATGTGGATGCGCTTTTAAAAGGATTGGATACCTTTCCAGTTATAGCTAAAAAAATCCGTGAGAAAGTTAGATCTGATTATGAAGAAAAAGGATTAGAATACCTTCAAAATATATTGAAAGAATTTGATGCTGAATATTATTCTTTTTTATTAGAAACCAATCTGCAAACACTTCAAAATCCACATCGAATGATGCGTTTTGTTGAAGTGTGTTTGGGCACAGGAAAGCCCTATTCATCATTTATTAATAAAAAAGAAAATACAAGAAACTTCACTCCTATTGTTATCGGTTTGGAAGCCAAAAGAGAAATTATGTACAGCCGAATCAACCAAAGAGTTGATTTAATGATTGAAGAAGGATTGCTTTTGGAAGCTGAAAAACTTATTGCAAACAAAGAATTGAATGCTTTGCAAACAGTTGGCTACAGAGAATTGTTTGATTATATTGAGGGAAAAATTACTTTAGATATTGCTATTGAAGAAATCAAGAAAAACACCAGACGCTTTTCTAAAAGGCAATTGACTTGGTTTAAAAGAACTGAAAATACCTGTTGGTTTGATTATTTAACCGATAGAAAAGAGATCACTAATTACATAGAAAATTTCATACAAAAATGCCAATAGCATCCAACTTCACTTCGATACTTAACAAAGATTGGGAAATTAATTTTTTGCAATGCTATCCGAATGGGTATTTAAAATACACTGAATTATGTAATTTATTTCAGCTTACGGCTGCCACACATTCAGAACTTGGGGGAATTAGCTTTAGCGACATGCAAGCACATGATCAAGCATGGGTGTTGAGTAAAATGAGAATTGAAATTAATCGTTTGCCAAAATGGAAAGATAAAGTAACGATAAAAACTTGGATCAATTCATTAGAAAATTCGCGTTCTACTCGTTGTCTTGAACTTTATATTGGAGATGAAAAAATGGTGGGCTGCGAAACCTTTTGGGCAGTTTTCAATACGAACACCCGCAGACCAGAAAACTTAGCTTTACCGCACGAGCATTTTGAAATTTACTCCGATATAAAAGCGGTTGAAACAGGGTTTTCTAAAATCAATATTGCTCAAGAATTTGAATTAATTCAACAACGGGTTGTGCAATTATCGGATTTAGATATTGTAAATCATGCCAATAGTGTAAAATATTTAGAATGGTGTTTGGATTGCATGGAACCAGAACTGCTTCTTAAAAAGAAAATTAAAAGTTTGGATATGAATTACCTAAAAGAAGTATCCTTTCTTGACGCTATTGAAATAAACAGAAACCACAAAACTTTTTCAATAAGCAAAGAAGGAAAAACCTGCTTTGCATTGGATCTTGAATATTAATTTATTAACCTAGCCCAGATAGCAATGAAAAGCTTTGCGAAGCAAACTTGCAATGTATAGCTGGATTAGCTTCAAATAACGACAAAAAAAAACTCCAATTTCTTGGAGTTTCTTAATTTATTTTTTCACGACTAATCTAAATCCTTCCCCGTGAATGTTAAGAATTTCAACATTTGGATCTTCTTTTAGATATTTACGCAACTTGGCGATATACACGTCCATACTTCTAGAAGTGAAGTAATTATCATCTCTCCAAATTTTGGTAAGTGCCAACTCTCTAGGCATCAAATCTTCTACATAAATAGCAAGCATTTTAAGTAATTCATTTTCTTTTGGAGATAATTTAATTGGCTCATTTCCTGGGAAGTTAAGAAAACGAAGCTTGGAATTTAAATGGAATTTACCAATTTGAAATTCGAATTGTACATTTTCTGGTTTTACTTCGGCAGATTTACGCTGAATGATTGCTTTAATTTTCATTAACAACACTTCTGAGTCGAAAGGTTTGTTAAGGTAATCGTCTGCACCAACTTTGTAGCCTTTAAGCACATCTTCTTTCATGGTTTTTGCAGTAAGAAAAACAATAGGCACCTCTTTGTTTTTTTCGCGAATTTCTTTTGCTAAGGTATACCCATCTTTGTAGGGCATCATTACATCAAGGATACACAAATCGTAAGTGTCTTTTTTGAATTTTTCAAAACCTTCCATCCCATTTTTAGCTAAAGTAACATCAAAGTCATTTAGCATTAAATAGTCTTTTAGTATCGCACCAAAGTTTTGGTCGTCTTCAACTAATAATATTTTTTTGTTTTCTGTTTCCATAATTTTTAATTTATTAATGGTAATTTGATAATAAATGTACTTCCTTTTCCTTTTTCGCTTTCTACGAAAATTTGACCATTATGGTCTTCTACAATTCTTTTTACATAAGCAAGACCTAATCCATGACCTTTTACATTATGTAAGTCGCCGGTATGTTCTCTATAGAATTTTTCAAAAATTCTTTTTTGAGCTGCTTTTGTCATTCCAGCACCTTGATCTTTAATCTTAATTAAGATAAAATCATTAACATTCTCGGTATATATATCTATAACCGGATTTTCAGGTGAATATTTTATAGCATTGTCTAAAATATTAACTAACACATTAGTAAAATGAACTTCATTTAATAAAACAGAAGTTCTATTTGAATCAAAATGAGTTGTAATAACTCCATTTCTGTCTTCAATAATTAAATGGACATGATCAATAGCTGTTTCAACAACATTAAGTATATTTTGAGTTTCTTTACTGATATCTAATTCTTTTTTTTCTAATTTGGATATTCTAAGTACATTTTCTACCTGGGCATGCATTCTTTTATTTTCATCTCTTATCATTTGCAAGTAGCGCAATATCATTTCTTTATTTTCGATAACTTTAGGGTTTTTTATGGCATCTAAAGCTAAATTGATTGTGGCGATAGGTGTTTTAAACTCGTGGGTCATGTTATTTATAAAATCGGTTTTGATTTCAGAAATTTGTCGCTGTTTAATTAACTGATGTAAGGCATTTGCATAAGCAATAATAATGATTAAGGTAAAAATTACAGATAATAATGTAATTCCTAATATTTCTGAAAACAAGAATTTCTTCTTTTGTGGAAATGTAATTAATAAGGAATACTTATTATTTCCATCATTATCAATAAAGATGGGAATAGAATAGGTGGCATAATTATCATATGTAAAATGATCGGACTTAATTTTAGTGGCCAATCCATTGCTATAAACATTAAACTCAAATGGAGTATTTACTCCGTATTCTAACAATTCATTTTCCAATAATTTCTGCAACATCTCTTTGGAAACCCTATCTTGAATAGAAAAATTGGCCGCAATATCTTTGTATGCAATTTCAAATTGCGCACTTTCCAAAATATCTACACTTCCTGATTTTTCAATTGTTATATCGGGAGTGATTTTATTTTGAATTTGAGAATTATCAATTGAATTATTATTGAAAATTTCTGTTTTTCGCTTTGCAGTATAACTTTTAATTTTAATGCTATCTGCTTTTTTATCAAAGAACGTTGAAAAAATGTCATAATCTTCTGACAGAATACTATTCGAATAGATTATGGTTTGATTTGTTTTTGAATTTCGTTGGTAGTATCCATATTCAAGTAAATCATTTTTTAAGGGTACCTTACCTGTACTATCCTTAAGTTTTTTGTATTTACTATAAAAGGAATACTCTTCTTGTTTTTGTAATTTTTTAGAAACATCAGCTAATACTTGCTTTACATGAAAACGAAATTGTTCTTCGTTGTTTTCTAGAGAAGTATGAAACCAATAAACTTGTACCAAAATTATACCTATTAAGGACAAACTCATCAACAAGACTAATAATCTAAAAACAAACTTATTCATAAGACAAATTTATAATTTTAACATTTATGCTGTTAATGTATTAACCAAACATTAACATAGACAGTTTTAATTATGTATTTTTCAATAAATTAAGTAAATTATCTAGTTGTATTTTAGTTTGTTCAAAATCTTCATTATTAATTACATACTGACTTTTTTCAATACGCTGTTCATCTGTAAGTTGATTATTAATTCGTTGTTGTACTTTTTCTCTAGTTGTTTTATCTCTTTGAATAACCCTTTCAATTCGAGTTTCAACTGGAGCGCAAACGGTAATGATTGCAGTACAATCTTTATAACTTCCACTTTCAAAAAGTACGGCCGCCTCTTTAACAAGATACGAATAATTTTTATGTTTTACAACCCATTTTTCAAAGTTTCTTTTTACTGCAGGGTGTACAATTGAATTAAGTAACTTTAATTTATCTGGATTATTAAAAACAATTGAGGCTAATTTTTCTCTATCTAATGTTCTGTTTTCAGAAATAACATCTTCACCAAAATTAGATTCTATTTGAGAAATGATTTCAGGAGATTCCATAACTTTTTTTGCTTCCAAATCGGAAATATAAACAGGGATACCTTTAGATTGAATATAATTTGCAATTGAAGTTTTACCACTTCCAATTCCACCGGTTAATCCAATGATTTTAGGCTTTTTTTCTTCTTTTAAAATACTTTCAACTCTTTTTGGTTTTACCTTATCTTCCACTTCATCTAAAACAATTTTAGGTTTGTCAAAATTTTCTGAAGTGGTATTTATTTTAAAAAATAACTCCGGAAATGCAATTTTAGGTTGTTGACGTAAAAAATGGATTTTAAAATAAGAAGTCATAAATCCGAAACCATACCCAAAAAATTGTTTCCAAACAGCAACAACAGTAAGTAAACCAATTATCAAACTTTTATTTTGAACACTAGAAAGTATAAAAATCGTTACGAAATAAAGAAAATATAATTTTAAAGGCCAGTCAAAAAGTGCAAAGATTAATACAAAAGA
>CAMCBB010000005.1 GCA_945872875.1 Flavobacterium psychrophilum | reverse complement strand
AATAATTGCCCATTTAGATTTATAACTTGCAAATCATCAATAGCGACAGTACTTTCAATATTTATTTTATGATCCATTGAAGGATTTGGGTAAACGGATATGTTAGTATGTTCAAAACTTTGATTATCAAGAAATATATTAGGCCAACGATTTTGAGCTATTGGGCCACCCCAAATAACAGTTGCTAAATAAGGATTGTCAATAAATGGATTTCTATTCCCCTGACTATAAGTATTTAAAGCATTTCCTAAATAGGTGTTGCGATTATCCTCATATTGAGAAACTGGATCTTCTGAATTCCATTGTAATAATAAATTTGGCATATTTATATCTGAAGATGCAGTTGTCCCAGAACAAACAAATGTTGGTAAACATTGTACATCATATCTCAAGTACATATACATTAATATTCTTGCGACATCGCCTTTCCATTCGTCTCCGGGATACCAAAATGAACCTACTATTCCTGAGTTACCAGAACCAGCTGCATAAAGCCTGTTTCCTCTTAAACTATTTCTTTGAACATCACAAGCACGAAGCATTTGCGCATCGGCTCCTGGGCCTAGTTGGCCTAGATCTGGATCACCTAATGATTGTGCAAAAATATGTTCTCTATTCCAATCGCCATTATTTCCACTATTGCTGTCTTTTCCTCTTGTTCTGTCATTTGTAACATCAGTATCCGTTCCATTTTCCCATCCATAAACTAGAAGAACATTACCAGAATTTGATGGATCTAAATCAACAATTTTAAGCGCGCTCCAAACCTGAGAATAACTTAAAAGATTGGTATGAGTTGTTGTGATTTTTGTTGCAAGAGCTGATTTTAATGTAATTCCGGACTGTGACCAATTGAATCCATTGTAATAGGGTGAAGCTGGCGCTACATCTTGAGCTAATCCAATGGTTACAGAAATTAATAATAATAAAGAATAAATGTATTTCATAATGTTAGGATTTTCTTTCTAATAATGCCATGTAAAATCCGTCAAAACCTGATTCTGAAGATAATATTTTACAATCTTTTTCTAATTTGAATTGTTGACCGATTTCTGTTTTTAAAAACTTAGCAACTTGTTCTTGATTTTCCGATGGCAGAATAGAACAAGTGGCATATACCATTTTTCCTCCTGGTTTTACTATTTTAGAATAACTTTCTAAAACTTCCGATTGCACTTTTCTGATATTATCTATGAATTCAGGTTGTAGTTTCCATTTTGCATCCGGATTTCTTTTCAAAACTCCAAGTCCGCTACAAGGCGCGTCTATTAAAACTCGATCTGCTTTTTCGTGTAATTTTTTAATGACTTTGGTGGTATCAATAATTCGGTATTCAATATTAAAAGCACCATTTCTTTTAGCTCTTAGTTTTAATTGTTTTAGTTTGCTTTCATACAAATCCATAGCAATTAATTGGCCTTTATTTTCCATTAAAGAGGCCAAATGCAAGGTTTTTCCTCCTGCACCAGCACAAGTATCTACCACACGCATACCGGGTGCAACACCTAAAAATGCGGCAACCAATTGTGATGAGGCATCTTGAACTTCAAACAATCCTTCTTTAAAAGCATCGGTCATGAATACATTAACTCTTTCTTTAAGTACTAATGCATCGGGTTGATCGGGTAAAAAATCAGTTTCAATATTTAAATCCATTAGAATGGCGCGTAATTTTTCTTTGGTAGTTTTTAAAGTGTTTACTCTTAGAATAACTTGTGCTTGTTTGTTTTGAGCAGCAATTTCTTTAGTCCAAAGTGCTTCACCAAGTTCTTTTACGCCAAGTTCATCCATCCAATCTGGAATGGATTCACGCATTTTTCTAATTTTAGAAAGTTCATCAAATTTTCCTTTTATTTTTCGCTCTGGAGTTCCGTCAAGCTGTCTCCAATCGGGTATTGGATAACCACGTAATACGGCCCAAACGGCAAACATGCGCCAAATATCCTCTCGGTTATAAGGTTCTTTTACTTCCGCAATTTCAGCATACAATCGTTTCCATCGTACCACTTCATAAATGGTTTCGGCAACAAATTTTCTATCGGAACTTCCCCAACGCTTGTCTTTTTTTAAGGCACGAGCTACTGCTTTATCAGCATAATCTCCTTCGTTAAAAATAGCATTTAGTGAATCGATAGTAGTGTAAACTAAATTTCGGTGTAATCTCATTTTGTAATAATTAAGCCTGCAAAGGTATTGCTTTTTTATTTTTTTATTGAAGTAAATTGAAATGATTGTGTTTTTTTACTTTTATAGGTATTTATTATATTTTTCTATATTTGATAAAATTAATTTATAAAACTATGAAGATCAATCCCTTTCTTTTTTTGGTTTTTCTTTTTGCTAATGTTAACGCACAATTATATCAAATTGGGCATACTACTGTTAATTTTGTTGATGCAAGTAGAGCAAATAGGAGTATTGCTACTGAAATTTATTATCCAGCTGATATTGCTGGTGATAATGTTGCAGTAACCACTTTAAATAACTTTAAGTTTCCAAGTTTAGTTTTTGGGCATGGTTTTGTTATGACTTGGGATGCCTATCAGAATTTTTGGAATGCATTAGTTCCTAATGGTTATATTATTGCATTTCCTAAATCAGAAGGTTCTTTTTCTCCATCTCACATAGAATATGGAAAAGATTTAGCATTTGTAATTGATCAAATGAATTATCTGGGAACCCAAAGTTCTTCTATTTTTTATGAGAGAGTAAGCCCGAAGAATTCGGTAATGGGGCATAGTATGGGTGGAGGTGCTTCTTTTTTGGCGTCTTCCCTAAATACTAACATTACAACATTAGTGAATTTTGCTCCTGCAGAAACTACTCCTTCGGCAATTACAGCAGCAGCTTCTATATCTATCCCAACATTAATTTTTGCAGGAGGAAATGATTGCGTTACTCCTCCCGCAACTAATCAGTTACCAATGTATAATGGATTAATTAGTTCTTGTAAAACATATATAAGTATTAATGGTGCAAGTCATTGTCAAATGGCGAATAGTAATACGCTTTGTAATTTTGGAGAGTCTAGCTGTACACCAACACCCACAATAACAAGAACCGTTCAGCATGCTAAAATTTATAGCTATTTACTACCATGGTTGGATTTTCAATTGAAATTAAATTGTGCTCAAGGTGCAATTTTTGATTCCCAACTTCTAGCTGATACTTCAATAATTTTTCAAAAAAATTGTATCCAATGTGATGCACTTCAAAATAACGGTTTTAATTTTTCAGATGAGGAGTTTGTTTTGTTTCCAAATCCGGTTCACGATGAAATAAATATTAAAGGTATAGGGGAAGAATGCACGATTAAAATTTTTGATATTAATTCAAAATTGATTTATTCGCATCGAGTTAAAGAAGGAAGTAGCATTGATATTTCTAAGGTTATTTCAGGAGTTTATTTATATCAAATTTATAATTCGAATACAAATAAAATGATTAAAGGCAAATTCATTAAAGAGTAACCAATTTGCCTTTATAATTTAATTTAAATGATTAATGATCTCCGTGGGAATCAATTCTTTTCATATCAATAATTTCTGGTGGGTGAAGCACCATAGGAAATTGCTCTACTTTTACAGAACTACTATCTAAACCAAATCCTTTTTCTTCTGATAAACTGAATTTTTTCATAAAGAAATAAGCATTCATTACAATATTTTCAAAGAAAGTTAAATCACTATCGTTGGATAAGAACTTCTCCGAAAGGACAAATTTAAAATCACCCAAGATGTTGTTTTTATTTAATGATTCGTATCTGCTAGTTACATCAACTTCACCTTTGTTTACCATATCTTTCAATACTTCTTTAAACATTAAGTTGATTTTGGTAGGTTCTCTAAATCCTAAATAGAAATCAATTCTATATAAATCATCTTTAATTATTTCGCTTACTTTGAATTCTTTTTTATAGGGCTCACTCAAAATATTAACATGGATAAACCAATATAGGTCAGCTCTTTTTGGTCGTTTTTGAAGAATGGAATACATTACTTTTTCTTCTATTTCGTCTAAACGGTTTGAATTGGTCATATAAACCAAGTGTGTAGCATATTTCGGAATAGAAAGATCCAAACTTAACTCTGCTAATACTTTTTTATAAGAGTCAATTTTAACCATTTTAGTATAGTTTTTGCTAATTTTTTTAGCTAAATACCAAGTTGACATGATTCCTATAAGAACAATAGCAATAAATAAAGTCACAAATCCACCATCCATGAATTTAGTAATATTTGCAGCCAAAAAGCTGAACTCAATAACTAAATAAAGTAAAATTAAAGGAGCAATAAAATACCATTTCACTCTTTTTAATATCAAATAAAAATTCAATAAAATGGTAGTCATGATCATGCATAAAATAATGGCTAAACCATAGGCATGCTCCATTTTACTTGATTCTTGAAAGTGCCATACAATTCCAACACAACCTAAAAATAATAACCAGTTTATTGACGGAATATAAAGTTGTCCCTTTACATCTGTAGGAAATTTAATTTTAACTTTTGGCCAAAAGTTCAATCGCATTGCTTCATTTATAAGGGTAAATGACCCGCTAATCAATGCTTGTGAAGCAATAACGGCTGCCAATGTAGCCACTACAATTCCGATTGGTTGAAACCAGTCGGCCATTATTAAATAAAAAGGATTGGTGTTATTAGCACTTAATTCAGATAGTTTTTTTCCAGAATGAAGTAACAAATAGGCACCTTGACCAAAATAATTTAATACTAATGTTGTTTTTACAAAAGCCCAGCTTATACGAATGTTTTTTCTACCGCAATGCCCCATGTCAGAATATAAAGCTTCAGCACCAGTAGTACATAAAAATACTGCTCCAAGTATGAAAAAGCCTTGTTCACTAACATCGCTAGTTAATAGGTTGTATGCATAGTAAGGGTTTAAAGCATTTAATACTTCTAAATTAGTGCCCATTTGTATAATTCCTAATACGGCCAACATTGAGAACCAAATTAACATCATTGGAGCAAAGAATTTACCAACTAACTTAGTCCCGAATTGTTGAATTGTGAACAGTACAAATAGTATCGAAATGACAATTGGTACAGTAGGAATGTCTGGTTTGAATATTCGTAATCCTTCCACAGCCGATGAAACCGAGATAGGAGGGGTGATTATTCCGTCTGCTAATAAGGCACTACCACCAATTATTGCAGGTACAATTAACCATTGAATTTTGGTTCGTTTTACTAAAGCATATAATGCAAAAATTCCACCTTCGCCATGATTATCAGCGCTAAGGGTAATGATTACATATTTTAAAGTTGTTTGTAAAGTTAATGTCCAAAAGATACATGATAAACCTCCTAAAATTAACTCTTTAGATATTACGCTATCACCAATAATTGAATTCATTACGTATAATGGAGAAGTACCAATATCTCCATAAATTATTCCTAATGTAATTAATAATCCAGCTGCTGAAAGCTTGCTATGGAGGTCTTTATGACTATGCGAATTCATATTTAATATTTATAAAAGTTTACAAATGTATTACTTTTATAAATATTCAATTTGATTTTGTTAAATAATTATTTTATTTGATTAATTAAATAAAAAAAGCACCGAAGTATTTCGATGCTTTAAATTAGATTATTGAAATTATCTTCTACCTCCCGAAGTTGCTCTAACGCCTCCAGAATTTCGTGTGTTTGAATTTCCGGAGTTAATTTCTCTTGTAGAACCAGATCTGGTGTTGTTAGAATTATATACAGGAATATCACCTATATTTATTGGATCGGGTTGCGTAGTATTTGGATTTGAAATTGTTCTTGGTCTAGAATAAACACTTGATTTTGGATTGCTTCCATAAGTTACATCACGAACAGATCTTGATCTATTTAATTCATATCGGTTTGAGTAACCTTGATTTCTAGATCCAAATGAACGATTTGGATAATTTCTTTCAAAATAGTTTCCTCTTCGACTATAGTAATTACCATAGGCTAACTGGCATCTTCTATTACTAACATAGTCATAACGATAATTAAAGTTAATATGTAAACCTATATGATTTCTATATTGAATTATTGAATAGGGTTTCCATACATAAAAATGTCTTGGATAGTATCCCCAATACCAAGGAGAATAATAAGGTCGGTAGTTTGAGATCCAAATATAATTGTAAATAATTGGAACAAAATTATATACAGGTTCATATATATAGTTATTACCATACATATAAACATCTCCAACTACCTGAATATGAGTTCTATTGTTATTGTCTTTTTCTAATTCAACTGTCGCTACATCTTGAAATTGATCTTGTCCAAGGACTGCTTGAATAATAATTAAATGAATGTTTCCTTCAATTGATTCAATAACTCTTAAATAGTCAACCTGAAAGTCATCATTTAAATCTAAATTAGAAATTGCAGCTTTAGGATTATTTAATCGATATTCAAAATCTTCCAAATCTTTAGAATCACCAAAAATTGAAGCTACTGCTCTTAAATCGAGATTGTCACTTATGTCTGAACTAGTGGCGCTAACAGTCGTTTTGTCTTGTGCAATTGCATTTGCAAATAACAAACATAAAAAAGTCGAAAGTAAAAGTTTTGTTTTCATAGCTTTTGATTTTAGGTTACTAAATTATTTATAAATAACTAATATTCAATATCTGTGCCAAGATTGTTTTTTGTAAATCATTAACTGGTATTTTATTGTATTTTAGCAGGGAAATAAATATAAATTATGAAGAAAATTCTACTATTATTTTTGGTTTCACTTGGATTGATTTCATGTAAATCAAAGCAAATTATTTATACTTCGGTTAAAATTGATACTTTATTTACCGATAAAATTAGTATTCGACCAATAACTATTTCTGATGATAAAGTTTTTTATGCTGCCGATAAAAATAGAGTAGGTGTTATTGATTTGAATAAGAATAGCAGAAATGAATATGTAATTGAAAAAGATAATTTGAAATTAGAATTTCGAAGTATCGCCCAAACTAGTAGTTCTATTTTTATTGCAAATGTTGGTAATCCGGCATTTATATATAAATTTTCTAAAGATTTGCAGCAAAAGGAATTGGTTTACGAAGAGCACAACGAGAAAGTGTTTTACGACAGCATGCAATTTTGGAATGATCAAGAAGGAATTGCAATTGGTGATCCAATTGAAAATTGCTTTTGTATGCTAATTACTCGAAATGGCGGTGCCACTTGGACAAAAGTAACCTGTTCCAACCTTCCAGATCTTGCTGAAGGAGAAGCCGCATTTGCTGCAAGCAATACCAACATTGTAATTAAGGGGGGTAAAACTTGGATCGTTTCGGGTGGAAAGAAAGCTAGAGTTTTCTTTTCTTCTGATAAAGGAAAAACTTGGAGTGTGAATAATTCGCCGGTTATTCAAGGAGAAGCAATGACGGGAATATTTACAGCTGATTTTTATAATGAGAAAATAGGATTTATAGCTGGTGGGAATTATGAAAAACCAAATCAAAATTTTGGTAACAAGGCATTAACAACAAATGGAGGTAAAACATGGGATTTGGTTTCTGAAAATCAAGGATTTGGATATGCCTCTTGCGTGCAGTTTGTGCCAGATAGTAAAGGGAAACAACTAGTTTCTGTTGGTGCGAATGGCATTTATTATTCTAGTGATAAAGGAAATTCGTGGAAACAGTTTAGTAGCGATTCTTCTTTATTTACTATACGGTTTATTAATAAATCAACTGCTATTGCTGCAGGTAAAGATAAAATGGTAAGGCTAGTTTTTAAGTAAAAATAAAAAGCGATTTCTAATTTGAGAAATCGCTTTTTACTAATAATTTAAATACTGAAAACTTAAATAGTAGTTCCTAAAACTAACTTACCTTGGTTCTCTTCTATCGCGGTATTGTTGCAATAATTTTTTATTAAACTGTTCTTCTGCTTTTTTAAGCTTTAATATTTTAACAGAAGGCAATACACCTCTTAAATTGGATATGAATTTCTTTTTCAGTTGGTATAATTCATCTTCGGTAGTTTCTATTTGATTTATTAATACAGTAGCATCTTTTTCTGACATTCTATCTAAAGAATTGCCGTCTGTTCGGTCTAGATAAGACCTTAATTTTTGTTTTCTAATTTCCTGTTGTTTGTCTTCGAATGCATTAAAAACAGGCCAAAATTTAACAGCTTCATCAGATGTTAAGTCCAATTCGGTCGTAATAAAAGCAATTTTTAGAGATTTGATTTGATCTTTTTTATCCTCAAATCGATCTCTTAATGGACCTCTTTGCGCATAAGAAGTCGCAGTTAATAGTATGAAGGAAATGATTGCTGTAGTTAAGTTTTTCATTTTCATTTTTTTTTTAATTCGTGATATATTGTTCTAATTCGTTGTTGTTTATTAATTCTTCTTCTATTGCTTCTTCTGTTACAGTTGAATTCATTTTTAAATTAACTAAATCTTCCTTTTCAAGACAGTTAATTATTTCATCTTCAGAAATTACATTTTGCTGTGTAAGATAATTTTCAATTTCAGTATCACTTAATAGTACTTCTTCTTTTTCCATTTGAAAAACTATTGGTAAAGATAGTGCTATAACTAATACCGCTGCTGCTGAATAAATCCATTTTTTGTTGCGGGCATAAAATGAAATAGTTTTTATTTCTTTTGCCGGTAATTTTTGCATTAAATCAGCTGAAAAGTTGTCAAAATAATCCTCTGGTACAATAAAACCGGAAGTTATTTTTTTTTCATTTTCAAGTAGATTTTTTTTCATGTTTATAGGACCTTATATTTATATAAAGGTTTAATTATTGTTTAAATATTCTTCAATTTTTTTTACGGCATGAAAGTAAGATGCTTTTAATGCACCTACCGAAGTGCCCAAGATTTCGGAAATTTGCTCGTATTTTAATTCTTCAAAATATTTCATTTTAAATACAAGTTGCTGTTTTTCGGGTAATAAAACAAGTGCTTTTTGTAATTTTAATTGAATTGCATCACCTTCAAAATAAACATCTGATTGTAAATTTTCTACCAATTTCGATTGTATTTCAGCGCTGGTTGTTTTATTGCGTTTTGCTTTATTGTTGATGAAAGTTATGGCTTCATTTGTAGCAATTCTATACATCCAAGAGAAAAGTTTACTGTCTCCTTTAAAATTTTTTAAATTTTGAAACACTTTTATGAAAGTGTTTTGCAATACATCATTTGTATCATCATGATCTAATACAATGTTTCGAATAAGGTTGTATAAAGGTTTTTGATATTCGCGCAGCAGTTTTTGAAACGCTACATTTTGCGTCTTAGGATTAATCAACTCTTTAATAAAGTCCTTTTCTTCTTGCAATGCCAAAATTTATATATTGGAATAAAGTTTTAGTAAAAGGTTTAAAATGGAGGGTTTTTATTATTTGTTAACCGAAGTTGATTCTTTTTCTGAAGGTTTTTCTGCGGTCACCGATTCTTGAGTTGCACTATCTTCTTTTACTTCAATTGCTTTTGGATATACAGGAATGTAAATTTCGGTTACCCACTTAGATGGATTTTTTATATCCTTTCTGCCAACTTTATGTACTTCAATGATTTGGCCTGATCTGTTGCGCTCTAAATGATTTTTTGTTACAAAATCAAGCGCTTTTTTCCAAGCCTTTTGTTTGTGCGAATAATCTCCAACCAAAGTTGTTTTTAAAGAAGTGTAACTAGCCGTTTTACCTGATTGAATGTCACTTCCAGGCATCACATTAATAGAATCTTTAACTGGCATACATACAGAAAAAGCTACATCATTATTAGCGCGATCGTATTTGTGATAAATAATAAATGGTTTCCCGTTAGCGTTAATTTTATTTTTGTCAAAAAAATATTCCATTCTAGAGACCAAAATGCTCACATTGCGTTCGGTTTCTTTTTGCTTACAATGTAAATATTGTTTCAAATAATAGCCTCCGGGTAGCGTAGTGATTCCATTTATTTTAATCGAGTAAGTGTTTATTTCGTAGTCTAATGTAGAATTTAAGTTTTCTAAACTTTTTTCATAAATAGAACCTACCACACTAATAATTCCTCCCGAAAAGAATGCTTTAACCTTTGACATAAAGTCAAGTTTGCCTTTATTTCTCCATGTTACTTTGGTGCCACCAAGTGTGTCTTTGAAATTCCAATACACTTCTGAAGTTTCTTCGTTATTTTTCATTTTTTGAAAAATACTTTCATTTTCTTTTGCAGAAATTGTTTTGATGTATCCGTCACTAGAACTACTGGTCCAACTACAAGATCCACCCTGTCCCATAGTAAGTCCCGGATAAGTGAATTGATAGGAGTTGTCTTCTTTTATCCAAGAACAAAAAGTCTCCCAGTTTTTATAATCGTTGATATAACTAAATACAATGCTCCTCGGATTTTTAATTACTTTACTCACAGTGACATCATAATCCCCTTTTTGAGTAGACACAAAAACACTTAATCCAATTAGAAAAAGGAATAATAGCAAAGCAATGTATTTAAGAATTCGCATGTTATTTCATTTAAAGTAATAGTAAATATAAATAAAATTAATGTTTAAAGAAAACTTTAATCAGAAATAGTATCAAAATAAAGGCAAAAAAGCCCAATAATATTTTATAATTCCCTTTGTAAAATTGGTTATGAAGCGATTTGTCTTTTTTGTAAGCTATTATCATTGCAGTTACAAATGCAATAATAAAAGCTCCCGCAAAACACAATTGACCAGTTGTGAACATATGTATGAATTTTTTAACAAATTTAGGCAATAATAGTTCAAATTTGTAATTTGGCTTTCTAATTTTATTATAAATAATCATGCAAAAACAGATCAATTCCGTTAAAGAGTTTCATACCAGCTTTCAATTAGGATACAGTGAGAATATTATTGGTGATTTAGGCGAAAGCAAAAATCTACTTCGCTATAATTTGATGAAAGAAGAAAATGAAGAGTATCTTGAAGCAGCGCAAAATAATGACATTACTGAAATTGCTGATGCACTTGGTGATATGTTGTATATTTTGTGTGGAACAATTATCGAACACGGATTGCAACACAAAATAGAAGAAGTTTTTGACGAAATTCAAAGAAGCAATATGAGTAAATTGGATGAAAACGGAATGCCAATTTATCGTGAAGACGGAAAAGTTCTTAAAGGGCCAAATTATTTCAAGCCAAATATTGAATCAATTATAAAATAAGAATTACAGCATTCTCTGCATAAAAACGCTGTCTAACCACCGGTCGAATTTAAATCCAGTTTCTTTGATAATTCCGACAGTTTTAAAGCCAAACTTTTCGTGAAATGCAATGCTATTTTTGTTTTCAGAGTCAATGACTCCAATCATAGTGTGCAATTTTTGAGCTTTAGCCAAATGAATTAGTGACTCTAAAATTTGTTTACCGATTCCTTTTCCGATGTGGTCAGGGTGGGAGTAAACAGAGTGCTCCACTGTGAATTTATAGGCCTCTCTGTAACGGAACTCACTATAATATCCAAAGCCAACCACAATTTCGTCATGTATAGCAACAAGGACGGGAAATCCTTTTGCTAATTTATCTTGAAAAATACTTATTTGATTTTCTATGGTTCGAGGTTGGTAATCATACAAGGCGGTGGAGTTTAGAATATTATAATTAATAATTTCTAAAATTCCATTGGCGTCTTCTAGTTGGTAGGGTCTAATTTTGATTTCCATGTTTCAAAAATAGTATTTTTTAAACCATAATTAATTATTGGAATTAATAAATAAACCTATTTATTGAAACTTTAATCATTGTTTAATTTTTCATACCTAAATTACTTTGTATTTTTGCAATGCAATTTGATAATAGTAAATAATTATTGAGGAAGTTACTTATCGTTCCTCGCTGTAACAATGATCTACCCAAAAATACCTTTAGCGCAATCAATAATCGAAATTCTTCGTGCTAAAAACATATCCAATATTGTAATTTCTCCAGGATCGAGAAATGCACCTTTAACAATTGGTTTTGGAAACGATCCCTTTTTTAATTGCTATAGTATTGCCGATGAACGATCGGCGGCCTTTTTTGCACTTGGTATCGCACAGCAAATAAAAAAACCTGTAGTGGTGGTTTGTACCTCAGGATCTGCTCTGTTAAATTATTATCCCGCATTTGCGGAAGCTTTTTATAGTCAAATTCCACTTATTGTAATTTCTGCCGATAGACCACAAAGCAAAATTGATATTGGTGACGGTCAAACGATTCGTCAGGAAAATGTTTTTACCAATCATTCTTTATTTAATGCCAATCTTACCGAAGATGCTTCGGTTAATAATGATAATTTAATTCAAGAAGCAATTTATAGGGCTTTCGCCAAAAAAGGCCCTGTGCACATTAACGCACCTTTTGAAGAGCCTTTGTACGAACCAACTACCGAATTACTGGTTAACCCAAATATCATTTCTTTTGAATCAAATGCTATTGCTAGCGAAGATTTAAAACCATTTGCTAATCAATGGAATACATGTAAAAAGAAACTAATATTGGTTGGTGTAAACAACCCTAATGCAGTGGAGCAAGGTTATTTGGATGAATTAGCAAATGATCCATCTGTGGTGGTACTTATTGAAACCACATCCAATTTACATCACCCGAAATTTATTAATACTATTGATTCAATTATCACTCCGTTTACAGAAAAGGATTATATTGATTTTCAACCCGAAATTTTAGTCACTTTTGGTGGAATGATTGTCTCCAAACGAATTAAAGCGTTTTTAAGAAAATACCAACCCAATCAGCATTGGCATATTGATGATTTAAGAGCTTATGATACTTTTGGCTGCTTGACCAAGCATTTTGAAATGACTCCCAATTTATTTTTTAAGTCGTTTTTTAATTTAACAGAAACGGTAGCGAGTAATTACAATCAATTGGCACAAGATATCAAAGCTTATCGTCAAAAGAAAAGTATAGAATATCTTGAAAAGATTCCGTTTACCGATCTTAAAGTTTTTGAAAAGTTATTGCCTGCATTGCCTGCAAATTCTCAATTGCATATAAGCAACAGTTCACCTATTCGTTATGCTCAATTATTTGATATTGAAAAAAGTATAGAAGTTTTTAGTAATCGAGGTACTAGTGGAATTGATGGAAGCACTTCAACGGCAATTGGCGGAGCTGTAGGGAATACAAAGCCGTGTGTTTTTATCACAGGCGATATCGGGTTTTTATACGATAGCAATGCACTGTGGAATAATTATATTCCAAATAATTTTAAAATTATCCTGATCAATAATGGAGGAGGAGGAATTTTCCGAATTTTACCCGGACATAAAGAAACACCCGTTTTTAATACTTTTTTTGAAACTTCACATTGCCTTACTGCAGTACATTTAGCTAAAATGTATGGTTTTAATTATCTTACAGCTAGCAACGAGGCTACATTAGAATCTAGTTTGAAAGAATTATTTTCAAATGATGAAACACCAACTTTACTAGAGGTTTTTACCCCTACTTTAGAAAACGACAAAGTGTTGTTGGACTATTTTAAAGAGTTGAAATAAAACTATTTAACTAATTGATTTAGTGGTTTAATAATAGAGTTCCAATTCGTACCTTTGTCAAAATTCCAGAACATTATGAAAATAGGTCAATTTAATACCCTTACAATTAGCAGGCACACTCAAGTTGGATTATTTTTATCCGATGGAAAAGAGGATGTTTTACTACCAAATAAATATGTTCCTAAAGTATTTGAAATTGGCGAAGAGATTAATGTATTTGTTTATCTAGATCACGAAGAACGCCCTGTAGCAACTACTTTGGTTCCTTATGTTGTATTGAATGAATTTGCTTTATTACGCGTGAATTATGTGAATCAAGTGGGTGCTTTTTTAGACTGGGGAATGGAAAAAGACATCTTAGTTCCGTTTAAAGAACAAGCGCGTCCAATGGAAAAAGGGAAGCGCTATTTAGTTTACCTTTATTTAGATGAAAAAACCAACCGACTTGTAGCTTCAAGTAAAACCAATCAGTTTTTGGATAACGAAAACATCGATTTGGAGAAAAATGAAGAAGTAGATCTAATTATATCTCATATTACCGAAATCGGAATCAATGTAATCATCAATCAAAAACACAAAGGTTTGGTGTATAAAGATGAGGTGTATGACGATGCCATTCGGACTGGCGATAAAATTAAAGGATACATTAAAAATGTGCGTCCAGATGGTAAAATAGATGTTTCTCTGCACAAACAAGGCTTTGAAAATATAGAACCTAATTCTGAAATAATATTAAATGAGCTGCGAGCTAGCAGAGGATTTTTAAGATTGAACGATGATTCCAATCCTGAGGATATTAAGACGGTATTAAAAATGAGTAAAAAAACCTTTAAGAAAGCAATTGGGTTGTTGTACAAACAAAAGTTAATTGAAATTAAAGAAGACGGAATTTACCTACTGTAATTATTGTCAAAATTAACCTCCCAATCTATTTCGGAATTGTATTGAAGTTGTCCGTTTTTTACTTCCAATGGGCAATCAAAGTTGTTGGTGTAAAGACCACCAGTTCCTAATCCTTGAGGCATAGAATTATTTTGCAAAAAGGTCCATTGAGCAATGGCATTTAATCCAATATTACTTTCTAGGGCAGAAGTAATCCACCAACCAATTTGGTATTTTTCTGCCAAATCAATCCATTCTTTGGTGCCTTTAAATCCTCCAATAAAACTCGGTTTCAAAATGATAAATTGAGGTTTTATTTTTTGCAAAAGCGCTTCTTTTTCACTGTAATTAAAAACTCCTATCAATTCCTCGTCTAATGCTATAGGAATAGGGCTTTTTCGGCATAATTCTGCCATACTGTCATATTGCTTTACTGAAATTGGTTGTTCTACGCTATGTAATTCAAAACCAGATAATTGATTTAATTTATTTAAAGCTTCCATTTTATTAAAAGCTCCATTAGCATCAACCCGAATTTCTATCGATTTTTCGTCAAAATTTTCTCTGATGAATTGTAATAAATCAAGTTCTTTTTGAAAATCAATGGCGCCTATTTTTAGTTTGATGCAATTAAAACCTTGAGCTAGTTTTTCCTCAATTTGTTGCTTCATAAATTGGGGTTCTCCCATCCAAATTAATCCATTTATTGAAATGGTTTTTTTGCCTTCTGTAAATTCAGATGGAAATAATAAAAACGGATTTGATGAAGCTAAAGATTCAAATGCCATTTCTACTCCAAATTGAATAGACGGAAACTCTATAAGTTGTTCCCAGAGTTTGTCTTTCCCTAGGTGAATATTTTGACAAGTCCAGGTTAGTTTTTCTTCATAATCAGGTCGATCGTCTGCGCTCAATCCTCTTAGGATTCCGCATTCTCCAATTCCCTTTTTGCCATCTTGTTCTACAATGAGAAACCACGTTTCTTTGGTATTCAAAACACCTCTAGATGTTCCAGAAGGATTTTTAAAATTAAGTATGTATTTTTGGTAAGTGGCTTTCATTGTATTTATAGCGCAATGCTTTCACCAATTTCTAGCAGCATTAGGTCTTTTCCGGCGTCGAAAAATTTCTTTTTAGCTTCATCATGGTTAATTTCAATGTAGCCAAAAGTATCGTAATGAACTCCAAGTATCTTATCGCAGGCCACAAAATCGGCAGCAAGAATTGCATCTTCTACATCCATTGTAAAGTTATTTCCGATGGAAAGTATCGCTAAATCTAATTTGGTGCGCATCGGTATTAATTTCATATCCATGGTAAGCGCTGTATCTCCTGAAATATATATGTTTTTGTGCTCCCCTTCAATTACAAAACCACCAGGATTCCCTCCATAAGATCCATCAGGGAAAGAGCTCGAATGAATGGCGCTAACCATTTTTACTTTTCCAAAATCAAATTGCCAGCTACCACCATGATTCATGGGATGGTATTTTAGTCCTTTGTTTCCAAAATAAACAGCAACTTCATAATTAGATACAATTGTAGCATTTGTTCTTTTTGCTATTGCTTCTGCATCCAATATGTGATCGTTGTGGGCGTGGGTTAGCAAGATGTAATCTGCAGCAATCGAATTGATGTCGATGTGGCTTGCTTTTGGGTTTGCTGTGATAAATGGATCAACCAAAATATGTTTTCCGCTAACTTCAATTCCTAGACAGGCGTGTCCGTAAAAGGTTATTTTCATGGCCAATTGGTATAGTAAATGATAAAATCTGAAATAAAATAAATCAGCGAAAGCGATAATAAAATTGATAGTAAAAAGGTGCTTAAAGCTAATTTTTTTAATTCAGGGTCTAATAGTTTTGGTTCTTTGTTTTTCGCAACTCTTTTTAAGTGCCCTATTATTGGAAAGTAAGCCAATAAAAAGAAATAAATATCAAAGTTAAACGAATCTGGATTTTGATCGCGGTAGCTAAAATCGAAAATAATTGCAAAAACAAGCATTAAAACCATTGCAGAAACAATTAAAAAGAAATGGTATTTTTTTGCCCAAGCACCACCATTTTTCACCACGATTGTGTTCTTGTTTGCCTTTCTATCAGATTCTTCGTCGCGAATGTTATTTAAATTCAATACACCTACGCTTAGAAATCCGATTGCAGTTGCTGGAAGGAATAACAGCCAATCTAATTCTTTTGAGAACATAAAGTTAACTCCTAAAGTGCTTACAACTCCGAAGAATATAAAAACAAACAAATCGCCATAGCCACGGTAACCGTATGGGTTTTTTCCTACAGTGTAGCGAACCGCCGAAGCAATTGCTAAAATCCCCAAGACGAAGAAAAGAACAGAATAATATAAATATTTCCCTTTAAAAGAGAAATATATTAGCAACATGGCAGAAACCAAAGTAAGAAATGAAGAAATAAATATTGCAAAGCGCATGGCGCCTGGACTGATAGCACCACTTTGAATGGAACGCATAGGCCCAACACGATCTTCGTTATCAGTGCCTTTCATGCCGTCACCATAATCGTTGGCAAAATTCGAAAGAATTTGCAAACCAAGTGTGGTTGATAAAGCAAAAATCACAATTTTCCAATTGAAAATACCTTGAGACATGGCATAAAAACTCCCCACTATTATTCCGGAAATCGAAAGGGGTAGGGTGCGAACTCGAGCGGCTTCTATCCAGTGTTTCATTTTATTTAATTTTTTGAAGTTTAAAAGGTTTAACGTTTATAACTTTAAACATTGAACTTTAAACCATTATTATGGTAACCATTTTTTGTTAAAGTTGGGTTTGCGTTTTTCTAAGAAGGCATCGCGACCTTCTTTGGCTTCATCGGTCATGTAAGCTAATCGAGTAGCCTCGCCAGCAAATACTTGTTGACCAACCATACCATCATCGGTTAGGTTCATTGCGAATTTAAGCATTTTAATAGAAGTTGGCGATTTTGCCAATATTTCTTGAGCCCATTCAAATGCGGTGTCTTCTAATTCATCATGCGGAATAACTGCATTTACCATACCCATATCCATAGCTTCTTGGGCAGAATAGTTTCTTCCTAGGAAGAAAATTTCTCGAGCCTTTTTTTGTCCAACCATCTTGGCTAAATAGGCAGATCCATATCCACCATCAAAGCTAGTGACATCGGCATCGGTTTGTTTGAAAATAGCATGTTCCTTGCTTGCTAAAGTTAAATCACATACCACATGCAAGCTATGTCCGCCACCAACTGCCCATCCAGGAACTACGCAAATCACGGCTTTTGGCATGAATCGAATTAATCGTTGCACATCTAAAATATTTAATCTGTGGTAACCATCATCTCCTACATAGCCTTGGTTGCCACGCGCTTTTTGATCGCCACCACTACAAAAAGAATACACACCGTCTTTACTTGAAGGTCCCTCTGCAGAGAGTAATACCACTCCAATTGAAGTGTCTTCTTGAGCATCATGAAAGGCTTGCAATAACTCACTTGTAGTTTTTGGTCGGAAGGCATTTCGAACATCCGGACGATTGAAAGCAATTCGTGCTACACCATTACATTTTTTGTAGGTAATGTCTTCAAATTCTCTTACGGTTTCCCAATTAATTGTATTCATTTAAAACTATTTTTATTAAAATTCGTTTGTGATATTTAATTGTATTAATTTAGCGTAAAATTAAACGAATTTTTGTTTTTATCATTAAAAGCCAATTTAAAAAAATTATGACCCGATTTTTATCTACTAAAAATACCTTTACAATTGTTGTTTTATGGATTTTAGTTTTGTTTTTGTTTGTATCATTAGTCTTGAATTTTAATAAAGGAAACGATCCGTTAATTCCGGTTATAATTGTTTCGTTGGTAATTGGTTTTGTGCTTTGGGTTATTTTGGATACCCGTTATGTGATAAAAAGTAATTTTTTGCTATACCGTTCGGGTCCGATTAGAGGGAGGGTTGATATTACTAAAATAAAATCTATTAAGCACCATTCTGGGTTAAATGTTCCGGTAATGCTTAAGCCAGCACTAGATACAAAAGGGTTTATTGTTACCTATAATTCCTATGATGATTTATTTATTTCGCCTGCTCATGGCGCTATTTTTATTTCAGAATTAAAAAAAATCAATCCACAAATTGAAGTTATTTAATATTCAATTCTAACAAACTTATTTTACTTTGAAAGCAACTATAGTAACTATTGGCGACGAAATTCTTATCGGCCAAATTATTGATACCAATTCAGGTTATATTGCTAAAGCGCTTGATCGAATTGGAATAGAAAACCATGAGTTACTTTCAATTAGTGATAACAAGCAACATATATTAGAAACTTTAGAAAAACTGCAAAACAAAGTCGATTTTGTAATTATCACAGGTGGGTTAGGGCCAACAAAAGACGATATTACCAAACATACTTTTTGCGAATATTTTGAAGATACTTTAGTTATTAATCAGGAAGTACAGGCTCATGTAATTGAGTTGATTGAAAAGGTAATGAATAGACCGGCATCTCAAATGAATAAAGATCAAGCATTGGTGCCTTCAAAATGTCAGGTTTTATTTAATAAAGTAGGAACCGCTCCCGGTATGTGGATGAAGAAAGAAGGTACTGTTTATATTTCGTTACCAGGCGTTCCTTATGAGATGAAATATATTGTTGAAAACGAAATCATTCCAAAGATTGTTAAAGAGTATGAGCGCCCTTATATTATTCATAAAACAATCATGACCTATGGTCAAGGCGAAAGTTTGGTTGCGGAGCGAATTGAAGATTGGGAAAATAATTTACCCGAATTTATAAAGTTGGCTTATTTGCCTTCGCCAGGTAGAGTTCGCTTACGATTAACTGCCCGCGGAAAAGACAAAGAACTTTTAGAAAGAACTATTAACAATAAAGTAGATGCTTTAGCTAAAATAATTGGAGATATTATTTTTGGATTTGATGAAAATGAAACTATCGCAATAGTTTTAGGAAGACAGTTAACAAAAAATAATGCAACTATAGCTGTAGCAGAAAGTTGTACTGGAGGTAAAATTGCTCAAGAACTGACTGCAGTGCCAGGTGCTTCCAATTATTTCAGAGGTGGAGTAGTTAGTTATGCTACAGATACCAAGGTTTCGATGTTGGGAGTTTCGGAAGATACGATAGCTCAATTTTCTGTAGTTAGTGCAGAAGTAGCCACTGAGATGGCTTTGGGGGCAAAAAAAATAATAAAATCCGATTATGCAATTGCTACAACAGGAAACGCAGGTCCGTCAAAGGGAGATGCCGATGTAACTCTTGGAACAGTTTTTATAGCAATTGCTACTCCAAATGGAGTTTTGGTTGAAGAATTTAATTTTGGGCAACCTCGTGAAAAAGTGGTAGATAGAACAGTAAATAAAGCATTTGAATTGCTTCAAAAAGAAATTTTGAAAAATGTCTAATATTTTTTTGGCAATAAGGTTTCTTTTTTGTTTCTTTGCACCCTCGATTTTAATAACGATAAAAGATAAGTATAATGTCAAGAGTTTGTGACCTTACAGGTAAAAGAGCGATGGTAGGAAATAATGTTTCCCACGCAATGAATAAAACTAAGAGAAAATTTTCTGTTAACTTAGTTAAAAAACGTTTCTTTCTTGCTGAAGAAAACAGATGGGTTACTTTAAGAGTAGCTGCTTCAACAATAAAAACAATTAATAAAAATGGATTGGCTGCAGTATTAAAAACTGCTAAAGCTAATGGATTTATTAAATAATCCTATCCAAGTAAATATAAAGTAAGATGGCAAAGAAAGGTAATAGAATTCAAGTTATTTTAGAATGTACTGAGCACAAAGAATCTGGACTTCCAGGAACTTCTCGTTATATCACTAACAAAAACAAAAAAAATACTCCAGACAGATTAGAGATTAAAAAATTTAATCCAATCTTAAAGAGAATGACTGTTCATAAAGAAATTAAATAATTAGACATTTTAATTAAAACTCAAAAGAGAATTATTAAAATTCAAATACTCATTGAATCATGGCAAAAAAGACCGTTGCAACGCTACAAACAGCTTCTAAGAGATTAACAAAAGCTATCAAAATGGTAAAATCTCCAAAAACTGGAGCTTACACTTTTGTTGAAAGCATTATGACTCCAGAAGAGGTGGATAGTTTCTTACAAAAGAAATAATTTCCATTATAAAATATAACTAAGCTACTTTCTAACGGAAGTAGCTTTTTTATTTTTATATTTGTCACTACTATTTTAAAAATTGTATTTGTATATAATACCAACTAATTTACATTATGAGTTTTTTTAAAAAATTATTTTCTTCAGAAAAAAAAGAACCCGTTATTACCGAACAAGAAAAAGTTATTCTTGATAAAGGTTTAGAGAAAACTAAAACGTCTTTCTTTTCAAAACTCACTAAAGCGGTAGCTGGAAAATCTAAAGTTGATGATGAAGTTTTAGATAATCTAGAGGAAATATTAGTTACTTCGGATGTTGGAGTGGAAACAACATTAAAAATCATCCGACGAATTGAAGAGCGTGTTTCTACTGATAAATATTTAGGAACAGATGAACTAAATTTGATTCTTAGAGAAGAAATTTCCGGACTTTTATCTGAAACTAAATCCGGAGAAGAAACCGAGTTTACTATTCCTGAAAACAAAAAACCCTATGTTATCATGGTGGTTGGTGTTAATGGTGTTGGAAAAACAACTACAATCGGAAAATTAGCGTACCAATTTAAAAAAGCAGGTTACAGTGTTGTTTTAGGAGCTGCCGATACTTTTCGTGCTGCCGCAATTGATCAATTACAAATATGGGCAGATCGTGTAGGCGTTCCAATTGTAAAACAACAAATGGGTTCAGATCCTGCATCGGTGGCGTTTGATACACTACAAAGTGCCGTTTCTCAAAATGCCGATGTCGTAATTATTGACACAGCAGGAAGATTGCATAATAAAGTTGGATTAATGAGTGAATTGTCTAAAGTGAAACGGGTTATGCAAAAGGTTACTGAGGATGCGCCACATGATGTATTATTAGTATTGGATGGTTCAACAGGACAAAATGCATTTGAACAAGCGAAACAATTCACTGCATCTACAGAAGTTTCTTGCTTGGCTGTTACAAAATTAGATGGTACTGCTAAAGGAGGTGTGGTTATTGGTATTTCTGATCAATTTCAAATCCCAGTAAAATACATTGGAGTTGGTGAGGGGATAGAAGATTTACAGGTGTTTAACAAATACGAATTTGTAGACAGTTTTTTTAATTAATAGCTATGAATAAATTAATTGCTTTTTTCAAAACAGCTTCTCCACTATTACTGCTTTTATTATGTGTGGGTTCAGAAATAATTTCTAAATTAATAGAAATTAAATTTCCAACTATAGCCATGGGATTTCAACTAATAACCTTTATAGTGTTTATTTACGCCTTAATCAAGTTTTTTAATTCTAGGTTTTAGTACCAATTTATTGATATAGTGCATTTATTTTTTGCCAAAGTACATTGTCAAAATCTGATAATGCCAAATTCACTGTATCCGCTGGATTTCCCATGCGTATTACCACCATTTTTTTGCTAGGAACTATATAGATTTTTTGATCATTTTTTCCTAATCCCATAAACATGTCGCTTGGTGCACTAGGAATTAAACTCCCATTAAATTGAAGTTGAGTTTGAGGTAAGCGATAGCTTGATTTTCCATTTAGCCACCATAAATAACCATACGATTGGTTCATGGTTTGTGAAGTTGAAATTCCTGAATTAAAGTAATTTTCATTAATAACAGTAGTTCCATTCCATTTTCCTTTGTTTAAAGCCATTAAACCAAAGCGCGCCACATTTCTTGTAGTGCTCCAGTAAGTTCTAGTTCCCTCTGTTCCGCTAGCCCATAATCCTCCTGTCATTCCAAGTTTTTCTTTTAATTTAGTATTAAAGTAAATATCCCAAACTTGACCAGTTGCCTGTGAAACAACATCTTGCAAAATAACATAAGCATTGTGATAGGCCCATCTTGTTCCAGCATCTGCAACATATTGTAAATTAGCTGGAGTAACATCATCCCCAAGAGAGTCGTCTAAACCCGAAGTCATTGTGAGTAAATGTTTGCAGGTAATTAAATTTTCTTTTTCAAGAGGAATACTAGTCCAGCCTGTTCCCATATAATTTGAAACTTTGTTATTGATGTTTAAGTAGCCTTCTTGTTCAGCAATACCAGTTACTGTTGCAGTTAATGTTTTACCAGCACTGGCCCAATACCAAGCTGTATTTGCAGTATGTCCGTTGAAGTAATTTTCCATTACAATTCTTCCATTTACTAATATTATAAAGGATTTTGAATTTTTTAATTGCAAATAATCTAAAAGTGGCTGAACTGCATTTGTATTCCAACCAAGATCCGAAATTGATTTAGTTTCCCAAGTTGCACTGCCATCATTTGGCGGAAAGTACATGCTGTCAACTGTATTGGAGTTAGAATTATTATCGGAACTACATCCAAAACTTGAGAATAAAATGACTAATAAGTAAACTACTTTTTTCATATTTTTCATATTTTTGATATTTGACCTTTATAAGCAAATAAGGTTTAATCCAAATATAATTTTATTTCTTGATAAATTATAGTAATTTTATATTTTAATAAATAATATGAAAAACTCATTTTTACTTTTATTATTTAGTTTCTTAATTTATTCTTGTAAACCATCAGTTTCTGAAAAGGATTTAGAAAAAATAAATGGTTATTGGGAAATACAAAAGGTAGAAATGCCGGGAGGTGGCAAGAAAGAATATAAGGTAAATGAAACTATCGATTTTTTTTCTGTGAAGAATCACAAAGGATTTCGCCAAAAAGTAATGCCACAATTGGATGGAACTTATTTAACAAATGATATTAAGGAAATTCTTACAATTTCCTCTCAAAATGGTGAATTTTATGTGAATTACAGTACCAATTATGGTAAATGGAAAGAAGAAATTATTGATTTACAAGACAGTATTTTGATTTTGAAAAACAAAGATAATTTAGAGTATCATTATAAGCGTCAAGTTCCTTTTTCAATAAAATAATGGCAAAAAGACAAAGTAACGAAAGTTCAATATCAGAAGTATTGCAGCAGTTTATTCAGCAAAATAAGCTTGAAACCGGCATGGATAAAATTGATGTAGAACAAGCTTGGAAGATCTTGATGGGAAATGGAGTAAATAGCTATACCCAAGAAGTGATTTTAAAAGGAACTACTTTATATGTTAAACTAACTTCTGCAGTTTTGCGAGAAGAATTGAGTTATGGCAAACAAAAAATAATAGCTATGATTAATGAAGAGCTAAAAAAAGAAGTGGTGAAAGAGGTAGTTTTAAGATAAAAATGTAAACTTTGAGCAATAAAAAATCCCATTTCAAAGAAATGGGATTTTTTATTTTATAAACTCTTTATTAAAATTGCTCTCTTCCAGCAAAGTGGAATGCACTTTCAATAGCTGCATTTTCATCAGAATCAGATCCGTGAACTGCATTTTCTCCAATAGAAGTTGCGTATTTTTTACGGATTGTACCTTCAGCTGCTTCAGCTGGATTAGTAGCACCGATCAAAGTTCTAAATTCTTCTATTGCATTTTCTTTTTCAAGAATTGCAGCAACGATTGGTCCGCGTGACATAAATTCAACTAATTCTCCATAAAAAGGTCTAGCGGCGTGCACAGCATAAAATGCTTGAGCATCAGCAACAGTTAATTGCGTTAATTTTAAAGCAACGATTTTAAATCCGCCTTCTGTAATCATGTTTAAGATTCCACCAATATGTCCGTTTTCTACAGCATCTGGTTTAATCATTGTAAATGTTCTATTAGTAGCCATTTTTTTGTATTATTTTTAAATTTGGGTGCAAAAATAGACATTTTTTTGCGATAAACAAAGGAACACTCTTATAATGTGATTACTTTGAATTCTTGTTTTAAAGGATCTAATTCTGAAAGTAATTTCTGAATTAATGCAGTTCCATATTCTAAATAAAATTCACTGAAATTCAATTTGCGTTCCTGTAAGCTTTGATTTGGGAAAAGTTCGTTTTGCAAATCCATTATTCGATTTAAATATTCGGTATGGAAACGTTTTTCTGCCTTTAATAACCGTTTCTCTAAATTTTCAAGGCCTTTTATTTGCTTGGCTTCTTGCGCTTTTACTGCGCCAATAAATGATTTATCGGTTTGTAATGCGATAGCCTGAAGTTCTTTAAATTGAATTTTTAAAGCTTCTTTTTGTTTTGTGAAATCTATTGATAATTTAGAAACCTCTTTTGTTTTTTGAGAGATTAAATCCTTTTGAGTCAAAAATAATTTGCCAAAACGTAATCCTAATTTGGTTGCTTTTTTAGCTTGTTTTGAAGTAGCAATTACTACCGAATTTCTTAATAAAAGTATTGGAAAAGTAATGTTATTCGCTTCAAAATTTGATTTTAATTCCAGCCAGTAGGCTAGTTCACCACCACCACCAATATAACATAAATTAGGTAATACCACTTCTTGATATAAAGGTCTCAAGATTACATTTGGACTAAATTTTTCTGGATGATTTTCTAATTCGCTTAGAATTTCATTTTGTGTGAAAGAGATGGCCGTATTGTTTACCTTGTAGGTTCCGTTTTCTAATAGGATGCGTTCGCGTAAATCATCTTCAATGTAAAAGAGATTGATTTCTCTGGGATTTACTTGTATTTTATATTTCGATAATTGAGTAGCCGTTTTGGTTACTTTATCAAAGGAAGTTTGATGAAGCAATTCTTCTTTTATATAGGGTGCGACTATTTTTTTTAATGAAACAGCATCACCATCAACAATTAGTAAACCTTCTTCTTTAAATAATTCATTAGCTAAATAGCGTGTGGCAGCCGCCAAATTGGTATGTTTCAAATACGATTTTTCAAACAATTCCTTGAGATTATTTGCGTTTTCACTTGTTCCTAATTCTTTAGTGAATGAGTCAAGTAATTCTTCTAATCCTGATGTTGCTAATCTTCCAACAGGTCCTTTACTCTCTTTTTTCCATTGGATTTTGTTACTTTTAAAATTAAAATAATTTATTTCTTCAAAATCATGGTCTTCGGTGGCCATCCAAAACACAGGTACGAAATTTTGATTGGGGTAGGTTTCTTTTAATTGTTTACAAAGGTTAATTGTCGAAACAATTTTGTAAATAAAATACAGCGGACCTGAGAATAAATTCAGCTGGTGGCCTGTTGTTATGGTAAATGTATTCTTGCTATGTAGCAGTTGAATGTTTTTTTGAGTAGCAACGGAAATGTCAAAATTCAAATATTGTTTTTCAAGTTCGGCAACTAATACTTGTCGGTTTGCCTCAGGGAAATTCTGTTGTTTTTCAACTATTTGATCCTTGAAATTTTCAATTTTTGGAAACCGATTGTAAAATGGCTTTAGCTCTGACTTTTCATCTAAATAATCAACGATTAATTTAGAGAAATAACCCGAATCTTGATAGCTAATACAATCTGTTGGCATTGTTTTGTTTTTTGCAAAAATACTTAAAATTCAAATTCATTTTACAAATTCAATTTGATTAGAAAATAGTTGTTACTAAATTAGTATTTTTACTTTCGAAAAATAACCCCCATTGAAAGATATTCTAATAATAACTCCTCCTTTCACCCAATTAAATACGCCGTATCCCGCATCGGCATATATTAAAGGATTTTTAAATACCAAAAGTATTGAGTCTTTTCAAATGGATTTGGGAATAGAAGTTATTCTTGAGTTATTTTCAAAAGAAGGTTTAATATCATTGTTTCAAGTTGATTCAAATTCTAAGTCTGCTAACGCAACCCGAATTTACTCTCTTAAAGAGGAATATATAAAAACAATCGATTCGGTTGTTTCTTTTTTGCAAGGAAAAAATCAGTCCTTGGCGCGAACTATTTGCAGTGGAAATTTTCTTCCAGAAGCATCCCGTTTTAATCAATTAGATGACATGGAATGGGCATTTGGAAACATGGGAATGCAAGATAAAGCCAAGCATCTGGCTACTTTATATCTTGAAGATTTGTCTGATTATATTGTAGAGTGCGTTGATGAAAATTTTGGATTCAGTAGGTATGCTGAGCGATTGGGTAGAAGTGCCAACTCTTTTGATGAATTGTATTTGCATTTGCAAAACCAACCAACATATATCGATCGTATTACACTAAAGATATTAAAGGAACGAATAAAAGATATTCATCCTAAATTAGTTTGTTTTTCTGTGCCTTTTCCAGGTAATTTATATAGTGCATTTAAATGTGCCCAATATATTAAATCAAATTTTCCGAATTGCAAAATAGCCATGGGTGGTGGGTTTCCTAATACCGAACTCCGAGAATTGAAAGACCAGCGTGTTTTTGAGTTTTTCGATTTTATTTCTTTAGATGATGGCGAACTCCCTTTAGAATTAATTTACAATTCAGTAGGACAAACTGAACCAGCTGAAGTCGAATTAAAGCGAACCTATATTTTAGAAAAAGGAAAAGTATCTTACAAGAATAACACTACTAAAACGGATTATAAACAAAGCCAAGTTGGCACCCCTGATTATTCGGATTTGCTTTTATATAAGTACATTTCGGTTATTGAAATTGCCAATCCAATGCACAGTTTGTGGAGTGATGGCAGGTGGAATAAACTTACCATGGCACACGGTTGTTATTGGGGTAAATGTACTTTTTGTGATGTTTCTCTAGATTATATTAAATTATACGAACCGGTTGCTGCCAAAACTATTGTGGATAGGATGGAAGCACTCATTTTGCAAACAGGAGAAACTGGCTTTCATTTTGTTGATGAAGCGGCTCCGCCGGCATTAATGCGTGAAGTTGCTTTAGAAATTATCCGAAGAAAATTAGTAGTCAGTTGGTGGACTAACATACGATTTGAAAAAAGTTTCACGGCTGATTTAACGTATTTATTGAAAGAATCGGGTTGTATTGCGGTTTCAGGAGGACTAGAGGTGGCATCTGACCGACTATTAGATTTAATTCAAAAAGGAGTTTCGGTTGCCCAAGTTGCCCAAGTAACGCTAAATTTCACTGAAAGCGGCATAATGGTTCATGCTTATTTAATGTATGGCTATCCAACACAAACCATTCAGGAAACAATTGATAGTTTGGAGATGGTGCGCCAAATGTTTGAATTAGGAATTATCCAATCTGGTTTTTGGCATCAATTTGCCATGACGGCACATTCTCCTGTGGGATTGAATCCAGGGGAATTTGGAGTTATTCCTGAGCAAAATGAAATTTTATTTGCTAATAATGACATTAACTTTACAGATAAAACCGGAATTGATCATGAGCAATTTAGCTATGGCTTAAAGAAATCTTTATATAATTTTATGCACGGAATGTGTTTTGATTATACTTTGCAAGATTGGTTTGATTTTAAAATACCGAATACTAAAATTGTTTCCGACTATATCTATACTTGTTTAGAAAAGGATGAAGATTTTTCTTTCAAACCTTTTGCAAAAGTTTTTTGGCTTGGAACTAAGCCGGAAATTTCCTCATTTTCCAAATCAAAAAAAGGGATGAGTTGGCAAATGATGGAATTGACTTTTCAAAGTAAAACCGATACTTTTAAAATTAATTTAGAGGAAGGTAAGGCAAATTGGTTATTGCTTTTACTTAAAAAGATTTCTGTTTATGAAGGCGCAGTGTATTCGCTACAGCAAATTAAATCTGAATATGAAATTGAATTTGAGGATTTTGAACTTTTTTGGTTTTCAAAACCTATTAATCAATTAAGAAATAACGGTTTACTAGTGTTGTAACAACTATTTTTATTTTTTTTGGATAATTATTTTTTTTTCATATATTTATAGAGATTAATTTTATATAAATGAAACCTATTTTTGTTTTGTTTTTTTTGGTTTTTTCAAACATGATAATTTCTCAAGAAAAGAATTGTTTTGATATTGCTAGAAAAGGAACTTTAAATGAAATTAGTTCTGAATACGAAAAGAATAAAAAAATAATCGACTCTGTAGATTCCAATTCTTCAAGTATACTAATTCTTGCTTGTTATAAAAACAATAATGAAGTTGCGAAATTTATAGTTGAAAAAAAAGCAAATTTAGATTATACAAGCACTAATGGAACGGCATTAATGGCTTGTGTTATAAAAGGAAATATAGAAATGGCTGAAATCTTATTGCTAAATAAAGCAAATCCAGATTTGACCGACATAAATGGAATAACTGCTTTGATGTATGCAGTACAGTTTCAAAATGAAAAAATGATACAATTACTTTTAGATCATAAAGCGAATAAAAGTATTATCGATAAACAAGGAAAAACAGCTTTTGAATATGCTGTAAGTACAAAAAACGAATTAATTATTAATCTATTTAAATAAAAACTATGAAAAAAATTACTATTTTATTATTAACTCTTGTTTGTTTTTCTGGATTTTCTCAGAGCAAGTCAACTGGTATAATCAATTTAACCTCTAACATGACGGCTAGTTTAACCTTAAACAATTCAACATCAAAAGTTACATTAGTATTAACAGGTCCTTCTGATAGATGGTTTGCTCTAGGACTAGGAGTTGTTTCTGGATTTAGTATGGCAAGTGGAGATGTGCTTGTTTATACTACATCATTGTCAGATAGAAATTATGGTGGATTTGCTTCCCCTTCAATGGATTCTAGTCAAGATTGGATAACTGTTTCAGATAATGCGATCTTGGGTGTTAGAACATTAACATTAGAGCGTTCTTTGACAAATTCAGACAGTAATGATTTTCAGTTACCTTATGCTTCAACAAATTCTATAAGTTTGGCCTGGGCAAGGGCTAATAGTGCTTCTACATCATTATCAAATCACCAAGGAACAAACAGAGGTTTTGCAACAGGAAACTTTACTTTGAGTAATAATGAATTTTCTTTAGAATCGGTATCTGTTTTTCCTAATCCATCAAATGGACATTTTACTTTAAAAACAAATGTTGAATTGACTAATATCAATTTATACTCTCAAACAGGAGCTTTTGTTAAAGAGATTAAATTTAATTCTGATTCTAACGAAATTGAAATTGCTTTAGATGGATTATCTTCTGGAGTTTATTTATTAGAATTGAAAAATGATTCTGAAAAATCTTGGAAGCAAATCATTATAAACTAATTTCAATATTTTATTAAGTTAAATCAAATTAATTTAAAATATAATTGACTAAATTTGGCGTGTAAGCGCCATTTTTTGTTGCTATACTTAACATTTTCTCTATGAATCAAAAGCTATCTAAAATATTTAAAATTTGTATAATAGTGATATTATTTGCTGTTGGAGTATTTTTTTCAGCTAGATATTATGCTTATTATGGTGGCAAAAGAGATTTAAAAAGTGAAGAAGCGGCATATACACTAACTGCAAAAGAATTTGTTGCAAAGTTTGTAGCAAATGAGACAGAAGCCAACAAAAAATATTTAGAAAAACCAGTTGCAATCTCTGGAAAAATTACTTCGGTAAACAATAAAGAAATTATTTTAGATGAAGTAGTAGTTTGCGTGTTAACTGCTCTAGATTCTAATTTAATAGTAGGTCAAACCATTGTAGTTAAAGGTCGAGTAATTGGTTACGATGACTTAATGGGGAGTGTAAACATGGATCAATGTTTAATAAATAACTAATTTAAAATGAAATTACAAAAAATCACCTTGTCAATAGTTTTACTTTTTTGCTTTGGATTTGCTAATGCTCAAGATGAATTGATGAATGAGCTAGACTCAAATAAACCAGTAAAAAAAGAAATCGCATCGGCAGCCTTTAAAGGTTTGCAAGTGGCAAATATGCAATCAACAAAATTACCTGCAAAAGGGGAGTTTTATTTTTTAGTTTCGCACCGTTTTGGTGATATTACTGATGGATTAAATAATTTTTTCGGATTAGATGTAGCTTATACAAAATTGGGGGGTATTTATGGCGCAACTGATTGGTTATCTCTGGGTTTTTCAAGACATACCTTTCAAAAAAACTATGAATTTGCTGTAAAATATAAAATGGCAAATCAAGAAATTGATGGATTTCCAGTTACAATAGTTGGGTATAACACAATGGATATTAGAAGTGATTTGAAAACAGATTTATATCCTGATTTAAAATTTAATGATCGATTGGCTTATAGTTCGCAATTAATTGTATCTCGAAAAGTAAATAATTCAGTTTCGGTTATATTAAATCCAATTTTAGTTCATAAAAATTTATATGATGAACTTACCGAGCAAAAAAACACTTATTTACTTGGTACTGGAGCAAGATTTAAAATTTCAAAAAGGCTAAGCATTAACTTAGATTATGCAGCAAGATTAAATTTACCTAAAGCCTATGATTATACTTACCATAACCCAATGACTCTGGGCTTAGATATTGAAACTGGTGGGCATGTATTTCAATTAGTATTGTCAAATAGTCAAACAATGAATGATGTTTCTTATTATACAACTGCTTCAGGTATCAATCAAGGAAAAGATATATTCTTTGGATTTAATATGTATAGAGTTTTTTAATT
>CAMCBB010000004.1 GCA_945872875.1 Flavobacterium psychrophilum | reverse complement strand
TATCCCAAGTAGGATTTTTAGAACACCAATTAATAGAAAATAAAAAGGTAAACGACAGCACTTTTTTATACCTATATAATATAGGTGCAAAAACAAATTTCATACATATATATATAGGTAAAAATTTGGAGTTGAGTAATTGGAATTTGAACACCGTAAAAAACGATACTTTAAAGTTGCCATTTGGCGAAAGCGAAGCCTTTTTAAATCATGCCATAAAAAAGTTGGAAACGGCGGGGTTCTCTATGGCAAAAGTGCAATTGAAGAATCTTAAAAAACATAGCAATTTTGTGACTGCTAGTTTAAGTATAACCTCGGACAAGAAAAGGCAACTGAACGATATTGTAATTAATGGTTATGATAAATTCCCGGAAGGTCATAAAAACAACTTAAAGCGACTTTACAAGAAACGGATTTTTAATCAAACAAATTTAGACAAGTTATATAAAGACATTTCGCAGTTTCAGTTTGTTAAACAAACTAAATATCCAGAAATTTTATTCACCAAAGACTCGACCAAAGTATTTGTATATGTAGAAAAGGCAAAGTCAAATTCGTTTGATGGTTTTATTGGTTTTACAAATAACGAAAATAGGAAGTTGATATTTAACGGATACTTAGATTTAACTTTAAACAATGCCATGAATAGTGGCGAAAAATTAGAACTATATTGGAAAAGCAACGGTCAAGACCAAAAGACATTTCGTGTAGGCGCTGAAATTCCGTATGTTTTTAAAAGCCCAATTGGAATGAAAGTGCAGTTGCATATTTTTAAACAAGATAGTACGTTTCAAAATACACAAACAGCAATTGATTTTGGGTATTATTTCAATTACAATACCCGTTTGTATCTTGGCTATCAATCGGCAGAATCTAGTGACATAAAAAATAGCAACTCCTTATTGTTAAGCGATTTTACAAATAAATTCTACACAAGCAACTTTGAATTTATAGCTTATAAAGAAGATGATTTTTTATTCCCTGACAAAAGTAACATTAACATTAAAATTGGAGCTGGAAGTCGTAATTCTAAATTTCAAAGTAACAATCAGTTTTTCGGAAGCTTAAATGTTAGCCATAACTTTTACTTAAATCAGAAAAATATAATAAACATTAAAAGCAACAATTACTATCTTCAAAGTGATGAATACATAACAAATGAACTTTATAGATTTGGTGGAATCAACTCTATTAGAGGTTTTAATGAAAATAGCTTGCAAGGAAATTTGTTTTCCTCTTTACTCACCGAATACCGATTGGTGCTTTCGCCAAGCATCTACCTCCACTCAATAATGGATTATGCTCATTTTCAAGACAAAACAACCAACTTAAACGGCAATCTACTTGGCTTGGGATTTGGTTTTGGGTTACTTACCAAAAACGGATTATTTAATTTTGTTTACGCCAACGGAAGCACAAAAGATCAAGCGATACAATTATCCAACTCGGTGGTGCATGTTAGCTTGAAGGCTACATTTTAAATAAAAAAATAAAAAATTAAGATTTAATTAGGATAATTAATAACTTTTTAAGAATTTTGTTAAACTAACTAAATACTTATAATATGAAATCAAAGTTAAATTTATTATTAACGCTATTTCTATCGTTAATTATTCAAAATGCTTTAGCTCAAGAAAAAGTTGTTTCCGGGGTTGTAAAAGACGCTAACGGAAAAACTTTGCCTGGGGTTAACATTATCGTTAAACAAACCAAAACTAGTGCTCAAACAGATTTAGATGGGAAATATTCCATCAAGGCAAATGAAGGAAATGTAATAGAATTTTCATTTGTTGGAAATAAAAATTCAACTATTACAGTTGGAAAAAGCAATTCCTATAACATTTCAATGCAGAGCAATTATGAGGTAATGGACGAAGTAGTTGTTG
Source organism: Flavobacterium psychrophilum (assembly GCA_945872875.1). GTDB lineage: Bacteria > Bacteroidota > Bacteroidia > Flavobacteriales > Flavobacteriaceae > Flavobacterium > Flavobacterium psychrophilum_N. The sequence goes on along the minus strand of CAMCBB010000004.1, from coordinate 33,304 downwards.
TGGGATATGGAACCCAAAAGAAAAAAGAAGTTACCAGTTCTGTATCTAAAATTAAAGGATCAGATATTCAAGGCTTAATAACTCCAAGTTTTGAAAGTCAGTTAGCAGGTCGTGCTTCGGGTGTACAAGTAACAACATCAACTGGAATAGTTGGTGCTGCTCCAAGAGTAAGAATTAGGGGTGTTGCATCTATAAATTCTGGAACACAGCCTTTATATGTAGTAGATGGAATTCCTATGTATTCTGGAGATTTAGGAGGATATGCTGATGCAAACGGATTAGGAGATATTAATCCAAATGATATTGAATCTTTTGAAATATTAAAAGATGGAGCTGCTTCTGCTATTTATGGCTCAAGAGCTGCAAATGGAGTAATCCTAATTACAACAAAGAAAGGAAAAAAAGGAACAATGAAAGTAGACTATAATATTACTTCTGGATTTGCTTCACCTTTTAAAACATTTAATTTATTAAAAACTGCAGACTTTTTAACAATTTCAAACGAAAAAAGAACTAATGCTTCACAGGCTCCATGGGCTGCTGGAAGTGATTATGATACCGATTGGCAAAGCGCAGTATTAAATAGAAGTGCATTTCAAATGGATCATAATTTATCTTTTAACGGCGGTAATGACAAAACGAAATACTACATGTCAATGGGTTATTCTACTCAAGAAGGAGTTGCGGTATCAAACGAAATGAATCGTTACTCATTTAGAAGTAGTCTTGATCATCAAGTTGCTAATTGGCTTACAATTGGAGCTAATATTGGATTAACAAGAACAGAATATGACGGACTAAATACTGGTAGAAATTCATTATCAGGTAATATGTTTAATGCCATTAGACAATTACCTAATACCTCTATTTTTGATAGCTCAAACCCAACAGGATATAACATAAACTTATCAACAGGTAATGTTGGTCAAGGTTCAAACTTACAACCCGTTGGTGATAACATTTCAAATATTGCATATGTATTAAATTTCAATAAATTTAAATCAAAAATTAACAGAACTATAATTAGTGCTTTTGCTTCTGCTGATATTGCAAAAGGTCTTAATTATAGATTTCAAGCAAGTGCTGATAATGCTATTACTGGTGGATTTTTATATTGGAATCCTTTACATGGTGACGGACGAGGATCTAATGGTAGGTTACAAAACAGTAATACAGATTTAATGAGATGGAATACTCAAAACATATTAAATTACAACACAACTTTATATGATAACCACAACATTTCTGCAACTGCAGTAGTTGAATATCAAAAAGAAAGAAATCAAGGTTTTTTTGGTGTAGGAACCAATTTATTAGATGAATTTTACAATCAGAACTTAGTTACAGGTTCATATGGAACTCAAGAATCTGGAGGAGGAATTACAGAAATTGGAATTATGTCTTATTTAGGAAGACTTAGCTATAACTACAAACAAAAGTATTTTATACAAGGTTCGTACAGAAGAGATGGTATTTCAAAACTTGCTCCAGAAACTAGATGGACTTCATTTACAGGATATTCTGCTGGTTGGAATATTGCAAAAGAAAGCTTTATGTCTAATCTAAATAAATATATTTCTGATTTTAAACTAAGAGCATCTTATGCAGAAATTGGAAATACAGAGATTGGTACTTATCCCTACCTAGGTCTTACTTCTGCTTCACAATATGGGGCGTTAAATGGAATTGCTTTCACTCAATTCGGAAACGATCAATTACAATGGGAAACTAGTTTAAAGACAAACTTTGGAATTGATTTAGCTTTTTACAACAATAGAGTAAAACTAACTTTTGATTATTTCAAAAATGAAACTGATGGATTAATTTTAAATTCACCTGTTCCGCCATCTTTAGGGGTGCCTAACAATTCTATTAGCAAAAATATAGGATCAATGCTAAATGATGGTTATGAATTTGGTTTAGATGTAAATTTAATTAACAATCAAAATTTTAAATGGGATGTGAATGCTAACTTAACGCTTCAATCAAACAAAGTGACTAGTACTCCTAATGGAATAGATTTAATTGGAGGTTCTTCAAGTGATGTTAATATTGCTCCAAATATAATTATAAGACAAGGTGAATCATTGAACTCTTTATATGGTTTTCAATATTGGGGTGTAAATCCAGCAAATGGATTCCCAGTATATTATAAAGCTGATGGTTCATTAGTACAAGGAAATCCTGCAAGTCAATCTTATTCTGTATTTGATCCAAACAATCCTTCAAATACTTCAACTGGTGCAACATTGACTCAAGCTGACAAAAAAATATTAGGAAATACAATACCAAAATATTTTGGAGGTTTCAGTTCAAGAATGTCATATAAGAATGTTGATTTAAGTTTCTTAATACGTTTTAGTGGTGGTAACAAGATTTTTAACTCTACTCGACGTGAATTAATGAATCAGAACTTAAACAACAATGGAACAGAAATATTAGGAAGATGGCAAAGTGCTTCAAATCCTGGAGATGGATGGACGCCTATTTTGTATGCTAACTCTAATACCTTTTTGAATCAATCGAGTAACGCTACAACAAGATTTGTTGAAGATGGTGACTTTATTAGCTTTGACAATATAACTTTAGGGTATAATTTTCCGAAAAATTTAATGGAAAAAATTAAAGTGGAAAATATTCGTCTTTTTATTCAAGGACAAAACTTATTTATGATCACAGATTATACTGGATTAAATCCTGAAATGGAAACAGCAGGAGTTGATATTAATGGAACTCCTAGAGGTACAATATTTTCAATGGGTATTAATGTAAAACTATAAAATAATATGAAAAAATATATAAAAATATTCTTATTAAGCTCAATTGCTTTAGGATTAAATTCTTGTAATGAAGATGATTTACTTGATTTAAAACCAATAAATCAAATCTCAGTTGACGACTCCTTTTCTACTCCAACTTTAATTGCTAGCTCAATTAATGGTATGTATAATGCCGCAGCTATAGGTCAATATAACTCTACTAGTCCCAACGGAGGAAGAGGTTACATTTGGGGAGCTGCGTTTATTCAACAAAATGATTGTAGAGGAGAAGATGTAGTAAATACACAGGCTTTTTACCAACTTACTTACACTACAACATACGATACTGGAACAGCAAATAATGTATATTATTGGGTAGATGGATATCGATTAATAAATAGATGTAACTTAGCCATCGAAGGTGTTTCAAATGCAGTTGGAAAAGGTGTAATTTCAAGCGCAATAGGTGATGACTACATTGGTCAAGCAAAATTTCTAAGAGCAATTACTCATTTCGAATTACTAATGCATTTTGCAAGACCTTATCAGTTTTCTGCAAATGCATCACATGCTGGAATTCCCTATAGAGAAGTTGGAATTGATACTCAATCTGAAATTGATTCTGAAATTGTTAAAGGAAGAAATACGGTAGCAGAATGTTACACCAAGATTATTAATGATTTAAATGATGCTGAAAGCAAAATTACAAATATTACTAAATCAAAAGCTACTAAAAATGCTGCAATAGCATTTAAAACTAGAGTATATCTTCACAAAAGAGATTGGAATAATGTTATTTTAGAAGGAAATAAACTTTCTGGAAGTGGGTTGTCTTTAACAGCAAATCCAAAAGATCCATTTGTATTAGCAAATAATATTTCCAATGCAGAATCTATCTTTTCAATTCAACATGCTGCAACTCTTAACCCAGGTGTAAATGCTGCCTTAGCTTCTCAATATAGAAGAAGATTATTAGTTTGTATAAGTCCAATAATTTGGAGAGATCCTAGTTGGTTAACCGATGATAAAAGAAGAGAAGATAATTCTACTTCATCAAGTCCAGGAACTGGAATGGTATTTACAAATGCTGGAAGAAAATATACAAACAAATACACTGATGATGTAAATTATACAGATGCCGCTCCTGTTATTCGATATGCAGAAGTTGTTTTAAATATGGCAGAAGCACATGCGAGAAAATCTTCGCCAGATTTAACAACTGCATTAACTTTATTAAATAGTGTCAGAAATAGAGCTTTAGCAAATCCTTCTACACAAGCTTATACTTCTACAACTTTATCAAATCAATCAGACATGGTTGGTGCAATTCTAAAAGAAAGAAGAATTGAGTTTTTAATGGAAGGTCGTCGTTGGGGTGATATTCATAGACTTCAGGGTGATAATTTATTTCCTATAGATGGTATTCCAGCTAAATTAGCTAGTGGAAATCCAGCTGCTTCAACATTCACCTTGGGTACACCATACACAGGTCCTTATGGTTTAGCAAATATTCCATCTACCGACTTCAAATATTTATGGCCAATACCTCAGTTAGAAACTGCTAGTAATCCAACTTTATCAGCACAACAAAATCCAGGCTGGTAGTTAATATATAAGTTAGTTATCTTTATAAAAACCATCACTTTATTAGTGGTGGTTTTTTTATACCTTTGCCCCATGGAAAAAGAAAATCAAATCTTCGGAATTAGAGCTATTATTGAAGCTATTAATGCTGGAAAAGAAGTAGACAAAGTGTTTGTTCAAAGTGATGCTCAAAGCGAATTGATGCAAGAGCTAATGAAAACAATGAAAAAATACAGTGTGAATTTTTCTTATGTTCCTGTTGAAAAACTTAATCGATTAACTCCAAATAACCACCAAGGTGCTGTGGCTACCATTGCTCCTATTTCGTTTGTAAAGCTAGAAACTCTAGTTGACAGTGTTGTAGAAAGCGGAAAAATGCCTTTGTTCTTAATATTAGACCAATTGAGTGACGCTCGAAATTTTGGCGCCATAATAAGAACTGCCGAATGCACTGGCGTTGACGGAATTATTGTTCAAAAGACTGGTTCTGCACCTGTAAACGGAGACACCGTAAAAACTTCAGCCGGAGCGGTATTCAATGTGCCTATTTGTAAAGTAGATCATATTAAAGATGCGATTTTTTACCTACAAGGAAGCGGAATTAAAACGGTGGCTGCTACCGAAAAAACCGAGGATAGTATTTATGACATTACTTTAAATGAACCTGTCGCTATCATCATGGGAAGTGAAGACCGCGGAATCAATCCATCGGTATTGAAAATTGTAGATGCAAAAGCTAAGTTACCGATGTTTGGAACGATTGGCTCTTTAAATGTTTCTGTAGCTTGTGGTGCTTTTTTATATGAAACGGTGAGACAGAGAGGTTAATTTACATCTTCTTTTTCTGAATTTTCTTCCTTGTAAATATACACATACGGTAAAGGTTCAGTAATTTGCTCCTCTAATTCTTCAGGTGGTGGCGGATTTACAAAATTCCCATTTTCATCAAATCGTTTCATAAACGGATGGGTACTTGGATCAAAATCGGGTTTTTCCCAATCGTACTGAATGTCTTTCACATAATCGGGAGTTTTAAACTTAACTGAAAAAACAAACCCTGTGATTAATCCTGCCAAATGTCCTTCCCAAGATATCGTTTTATCTATTTCAGGAAAAACATACCATACCATCCCGCCATACAAAACTACAACTGCCAATGACAATGCCATCAATCTGTAGTATTGTGTTTGCAATCCTTTAAAGAAAATAAAGGAAACCAATACATAAATAAGACCGCTTGCGCCAATATGGAATGATTCGCGACCAATAATCCAGGTTATTAATCCGGAAAGTAAAATTCCATAAACTAAAACCTTTAATGAAACTTCTCTATAAAAATAGATTAGCGCGGTAGTTAAAATAAAAAGTGGTAACGAATTATTTAAAATATGATTCAAATCGCCATGTAAAAACGGACTAAAAATTACCCCCTGCAAACCAGAAAAGGTTCGTGGTAAAATGCCATGTTGATTCAAATGCAAATGAAAATTGGAATCTAAATAAAAAACAAACCAAATCACAACCAACAAAAACGAAGGAATTATCCAAGTTGCTGGAGAAAATTTAAAATGATTTAGTTCGTTAGCGTGTCTCATAAGAATTTGTTACTCTTCAATTTGTTTATCAAAAATACAACCAAAATAGTTTTAATGCTATTTTGTCATATCAATTTGAAAGTTTGAAAATGAGATAATTTGAAAATTATAACAAAAACAATATAATATCTATAAATTTGCACAATAGCCAATTGATTGAATAAAATGGAAGCACCATTAGCCGAACGCATTCGTCCGCAGAAACTTGAAGATTACATTAGCCAATTACATTTAGTTGGACCTAATGGATCGCTTACGCAACAAATTGCGCGAGGGGTTATTCCGTCTATGATTTTTTGGGGTTCGCCAGGCACCGGAAAAACTACTTTGGCGCAAATAATCGCCAATCAAAGTAACCGCCCTTTTTATGAATTGAGCGCTATCAATTCGGGCGTGAAAGACATTCGCGATGTAATTGAAAAAGCCAAACAAAGTGGCGGATTATTCACAGCTAAAAATCCAATTTTGTTTATTGATGAGATCCATCGCTTTAGCAAATCACAGCAAGATTCATTATTAGCTGCTGTTGAAAAAGGTTGGGTAACATTAATAGGAGCCACAACTGAAAATCCAAGTTTTGAGGTAATTCCCGCTCTGCTTTCACGTTGTCAGGTTTATGTGTTGAATCCGTTTTCTAAAGAAGATTTAGTGTCACTTTTAGACCGAGCGATTAAAAAAGACGCTATTATTTCTGCAAAGAAAATTAAAATCAAAGAATCCGAAGCGCTATTGCGACTTTCTGGAGGTGATGGACGCAAGCTATTAAATATTTTTGAACTCGTTGTAAACGCAAGCCCTGAAGGTCAAATTGTGATAACAAATGACAAAGTTCTTGAATTGGTGCAACAAAATACTGTTTTGTATGACAAAACAGGCGAACAACATTATGATATTGTTTCGGCATTCATCAAATCCATCCGCGGAAGCGATCCTAATGGAGCCGTTTATTGGCTTGCCCGAATGATTGAAGGCGGTGAAGATGTAAAATTCATTGCCCGACGCATGCTGATCTTATCAAGTGAAGATATTGGAAATGCCAATCCAACTGCATTTATTATGGCAAATAATACGTTTCAGGCGGTTTCAACAATTGGTTATCCAGAAAGCCGAATTATTTTGAGTCAATGTGCGGTATATTTGGCAACTTCTCCAAAAAGTAATGCGAGTTATATGGCGATTAATGAGGCACAAGCGCTTGTAAAACAAACAGGAGATTTACCAATTCCGATACGTTTACGAAATGCACCAACCAAGTTAATGAAAGAATTGGGTTATGGAGAAGAATACCAATATTCGCATAATTATGCCAATAACTTTAGCGATCAAGAATATTTACCAGACGCCATTAAAGAAACGAAGTTATATGATCCTGGAGCTAATTCCCGCGAAAATGGAACCCGTGAATTTTTAAAAAACCGATGGAAAGATAAGTATGGATATTAAAATGTAATATTAATCAATTCTGATTTTAAAACAGTTCCTTCGTAATATTCAAAAAACCAACTGCTATCTCTTTTTAATAGCACACCTGAAATAAAATCTCTTTTAGCTAAATAAATATCATTTGAAGTTGTTTTAAACAATTGAAATAACTTGTAATCACTAGCTACAGCAATTAAATTATATCCGGTTTCTGTAGCAATTACATTATACTTTTTCTCAACTATTTGACCTTGAGCAATTGCTTTTTGTATAGGCTCACCAATCAAACCGAGGCTTTTTTGAGAAGGCTGAAACTGATGTGTTTTCAATAATGAAAAATTATCAAATGCCATTCTGAGTGCTTCATTGTAGGCCACTCGGTATTCTTTTTCTTTACTTGTGCCTTGTTCTGAAGTTGCAAGAATAGTCCCTTTGCAATCTTTAATAGTTATTTTCAACTTGGTAATAAAGATAGAACTGTTCTCCGTTACATCTACAAATATTTTATTGCAATAAGAAAGTATAAATTCATCAGGAGCAGCTTCATTGTGAAAATAAGTTTCGAAACCATATTTTTGAAGGTACATTTTAGATATTGCATTTAAATTATGTGCGTTTTCCTCCTTTGAAAAAGCAAATTTTGAAGGCAAAATGGCATACTTATATTCGTTGAGATTTTGAGCAATTCCAACAAACGAACTCAATAAAAACAATACTAAATACTTTTTCATTATAAATAATTTTTAATTTCAATTAAATGATTGATTTGCTTAATTCCGCTTGGTACTTCTTTATTATTTTCATTAAAATAAATCGCATCCATTCCAAAGTTTAAAGCTCCATTCACATCGGCATCAATACAATCTCCAATCATGATGCTTTTTTGCTTGTCGGCATTAGCAGTTAGCAAGGCAAATTCAAATATTCTTGGATTGGGCTTTTTCACCCCTGCCATTTCAGAGTTGGTGATGGTCTTAAAATACTTTTCGATACCTGAATTTTTCATCTTTCCAGCCTGAACTTCATGAAATCCGTTGGTAATAATATGCAAATTATATTTCGGCTCCAAATAATCTAAAATGGCAATTGCGCCATCAAAAAGATGATTGGATTCTGGCAAATATTTAATATATTCAACAGAAATCAAATCAATTAATTCATCAGACACTTCATAATTGATAAGATCAAAAGTATCCTTCAACCTGCCATATCGCAACTCGGCTTGAGTTACTTTTTCATGTCGGTATAATTCCCAATATTTCAAATTTAAAGGAACATAATGCTTTAAAAAAATATCCAAATCAATTTGAATTTGATTCATCGCAAGCACTTTTTCAAATGCCAATGCAGAGTTTTTTTCAAAATCCCAAAGGGTATGATCTAAATCAAAAAAAATATCTGTAATGTGTTTCATTTTTTAAAATATTCCTTCATCTGCAAAACTAAAATAACTGGATTCGGTTATGATGACATGATCTAAAATCATAATATCCATTTGCTTTCCGGCTAATTGCAGCTTTCGGGTAATTTCTTTATCCGATTCACTTGCAACCAATTTACCTGAAGGATGATTGTGGGTCAAAATTAGTGAAATTGCATTGTATTCTAAGGCCGTTTTAAAAATTATTCTGGTATCTACAACGGTGCCCGTCATTCCGCCTTTTGAAAGTTGGGCTTTATGAATTACTTTATTGGAATTATTCAAAAATAATACCCAAAATTCCTCATGTAACAACTCCCCTATTAGGGGCTGCATGATGTTAAATACTGCTTTACTGGATGTGATTTTATCCAATTCTGCAGCATCTTCCGAGCGTCTGCGGCGTCCTAACTCTAATGCTGCTGCGATAGAAATGGCTTTGGCTTCGCCAATTCCTTTAAAGTCCATTAACTGTTGAATGGAAAGCTTGCCTAATTGGTTTAAATTATTATTTGCAGAGGCTAAAATGCGCTGACATAACTGCACGGCACTTTCGTTTCTAGATCCAGAACCTATTAGAATAGCCAGCAACTCCGAATCGGATAAAGCTGCTTTTCCTTTTAGTAAAAACTTCTCTCTAGGCCGATCGTCTTCCGCCCACTGATTTATTGGAGTATACATATTTTGGCATATTTGAATTATACCTAAAATACGATTTTATATCGGCATTAAAAAACTATTTCATCAAATCCTTAACCTCATCAAAATTCAATCCGCCATAATTACCAGAACTCATAAGTAACAAAGCAGAATTATCAAAATTTTGACTGAATAAGAAGTTTTTAAAATCGGCAGGATTGGTGTAAATAATCAGATCATCGCGCTGAAACGATTGTGCAATTTGATCGTATGTGACTTCTTCAAGTTGTTTAATCTTAACTGCATCTGGCGAATAGAAAACCACAGCCACATCTGCAGCATCAAGAGCTCCTTGATATTCTTTAAGGAATTCGGCATTCAAACTACTATAAGTATGTAATTCCAAACAAGCGATTAAATTTCGATTTGGATATTGATTTTTTACCGCTTGAGTTGTAGCAGAAACTTTACTTGGTGAATGAGCAAAATCTTTGTAGGCAACTTTTCCTTTTCCTTCTGCGATTTTTTCTAATCGTTTGCTTGCTCCTTTAAAGCTAGCGATGGCTTCATAAAAATCGGCTTCATCCACTCCCATACATTGGCAAACCCATTTGGCGCCAGCCAAATTATTTAAATTATGCGCTCCAAAAACCTCAATTGGCATTGGCCCTTCTGGTGTATCCAGCATGGTTGTTCCATCTTCTACAGTATATGATGGAGTTACATAAGGCATTCTGCGAATAGAATTGGTTGTTTCTTCGGCTACTTTTTTAACTGTTGCATCCTCTTCGTTATATACTAAAATGCCGCCTTTGGTAATTTGGTTTACAAAGATTTCAAATTGCTCTACATAGTTTTCAAATGTTGGAAAAACATTAATATGATCCCAAGCAATTCCAGAAAGCAAAGCAATATTGGGTTGATATAAATGAAATTTTGGTCTTCTATCCATTGGAGAAGACAAATACTCATCCCCTTCTAAAACAATAAAATCATTGGTCTCCGTCAAATGCACCATGGTGTCAAAACCTTCCAATTGTGCTCCAACCATGTAATCTACCTCAATATTATGGTAATGCATCACATGTAAAATCATAGAAGTAATGGTTGTCTTTCCGTGAGATCCACCTATTACAACTCGGGTTTTATTTTTTGATTGTTCGTATAAAAATTCTGGATACGAATATATTTTTAACCCCAACTCTTGCGCTTTTAGCAACTCCGGATTATCAGCCTTAGCGTGCATTCCTAAAATTATAGCTTCAATATCTTGAGTGATTTTTTCTGGGAACCAACCTAGTTCCAATGGCAATAATCCTTTCTTCTCTAATCTCGATTTTGAAGGTTCAAAAATAGTATCATCGCTACCCGTTACATAATATCCTTTGCTATGTAATGCTAAAGCTAAATTGTGCATAGCTGCACCGCCAATGGCTATAAAGTGTGTTCTCATTTTTTAGGATTTATTTTTTTCTTGGTATTGTTCTAATATCTTTTTGGCTTTTTCAGAATTATGAAGCTTTACTTTATAAAGCGATGCCAAACGCTCATAAGTGTTTTTAGAACCGCCTAATTCAATTGCTTTAATATAATATTTTTCAGCACTTTTATATCGTTCAAAATATTCATCAATATGTGCCTTTGACAAGTATCCATCAACGGGAGATAATTTAATTAGTTCGTCTGCATAGCGTTGTGCTTTTTTTTCACTTCCCCCAAAAAGTGCCGGAACTTGTAGGTAATATTCAATCATAGCCCATCGCGCTTCAATATGCTTCGGATTTAATAGAAGTGCTTTCTCAAACGATTCTTTCATATCTCCAATTAATCGAATGGCAACCCATTTACCACCTTCTTTAGATTTTAGTCCTAAGACACCTCCGTATTTATAATAATAATTCGCTTCATTAGGTCTCAGAGTTTTGAGCTTTTGATAAAATGCAATGGCTTTATCCCATTCTTTTAGTTGAACAGAAATATCACCCAAATACTCAATTGTTTTTAATTGATTGGGGTTTTCTTTTAATAAAGTCTCAAATAGGGATTTTGCTAGCGTATATTTACCTTGATCATAAAGATTCTCTGCTTTCTCAAAATTAGTTTGAGAAAAAACAAATTGAGAAATCAATAAGAGAAATACAATTTTTGCTTTCATGATTTATTCCAAGAGTTTGGAATAACAAATATACTTTAATTATTTATTTTTATACTATTATGGATTTCATATGAATAAAAAACTCCGATCTTTTTAGGATCGGAGTTTTAAATAATTAGTGGTTTATATTACTTAACCAAAGTCATTTCATCAACAATATGTTTTGCATTAGAGAAATTTTCAATCACCCATAAAACATAACGAATATCAACATTGATTGTTCTTTGTAATTTTTTATCAAAAATAACATCACCAGCCATAGCTTCAATATTTCCATCAAATGCTAAACCAATTAATTCTCCTTTTCCATTCAACACAGGAGAACCTGAATTCCCTCCTGTAATGTCATTATCAGTTAAGAAATTCACATGTAACGATCCGTCTTTATCTGCATAACGACCAAAATCTTTATTCTTGTTCATTTCTAATACACGAGCAGGTAAATCAAATTCCTGATCTCCTTTTTTGTATTTTTTCACTTGTCCTGCAAGTGTTGTAAAATTATTTACAACAGCATCATTTCTTTTATCAGCTGGAAGTGCACGAACTTTTCCATAAGTTAAACGTAAAGTTGAATTGGCATCTGGATATTTAATTGCTCCAATATTAGATTCTCTCAATCCTTCTACTAACAATCTAAAAGAAGCAGCGTAGTCATTTTGTGCCTTAATTAATTCATCTGATCTTTTTCCAAAATGCGCAACCATATCACTTGATAAAGCATATAACGGATCATTTGCAAGCATCGCTTCACTTGGTAAATCCAAGAACGCTTTAATTTTATCTACAGAAGAAAAAACACTTAAATCAAAAGCAGCATTTACATACTTAGTGAAATCTCCATTATTTTCTGCAGCTAGTTTTTCAACAGCTGGAGCTAAAGAATAACCTGCTTTTTTAGAATACAAACCTAATTGAGCCGATAATATATCTTTCTCAGCAGGAATATGTAATTCTTTATACATTTCTGTTGCCATCTCCAAAATTTGAGGCGCTAATGTTGCACGCTTTGCAGCATCTGCTTTTGCATATAAATCCAATTGTCTACCTAATCCTCTACTTATTGTTCCAAAAGAAGAAGTTCTAAATAATTGTTGTAAGTAATTGTCATGACGCGATTTTTCATTTGTCATAGCATAAAACTTATTAATGTTTGAAATTACATTTCCGTATTTAGATTTATTATCCGCTTTGTTAGCCCATTTATCAAACTTTGCTTCTTGAGCAGATTTAGATTTGGCTGTACCAAATTTTGTTAACGCGTCAATCATACCTTGACGGTTTTTCCAATAATTAGCAGTTGAAGCATATTTAGAAGCATATACAAGATTCAAAGCATCACTTTGATTCATGTATTTTTTCATTTGATCCATTCCTGTTTTTGCTCCTTCAACCCATGCAGGGTATGCAAATTTCACATTTTGCTCAATTCCACCAGCTGGCATCCAACGGTTAGTTCTTCCAGGGTATCCAAGAATCATAGCAAAGTCATTTTCTTTTACTCCGCCTAAATTAACAGGTAAATAATGTTTTGGTTTTAATGGAACATTGTTTTCAGAGTATTCAGCTGGAGATCCATCTGCATTAGCGTAAACTCTAAACATAGAGAAATCAGCAGTATGACGAGGCCATTCCCAGTTATCAGTATCTCCACCAAATTTTCCTAAACTTTCTGGAGGAGTTCCTACTAAACGAACATCTTTATAATCTTGGTAAACAAAATAGTAATACTCATTACCTTGAAAAAACGGACGAACAGATACGGTATATTTTCCGCCTTCGTTATTTTCTTTTTCAATTTTAGCAATTTCAGCATTAATAGCTTTTTCTCTATCAGCTTCATTCATGCTAGCATTTACTACTCCTAATATTCTTTTTGTACAATCATCCATTCTTACAAAGAAGCGAACATACAAACTAGATGGTTTCATCTCGGCCTTTTTATTTGCTGCCCAATAACCATCTTTCAAATAATTTTTTTCTGCTGAAGATAATTCTGCAATAGCATCATATCCACAGTGGTGATTTGTTAATACTAAACCATCTTTAGAAATGATTTCGGCAGTACAACCTCCATTAAATTGAACAATTGCATCTTTCAAACTGTGGTGGTTGATACTGTAAATTTCTTCGGCTGTCAATTGCAAGCCCATTTTTTGCATGTCGCGGTGGTTTAATCTTTCGATAAACATTAAAAACCACATTCCTTCATCTGCTTTTACGCTCATTGGAATAAGCATTATGGCAGCAATAAGGGATAAAATAATTTTTTTCATTTTGTTTAAATATAAAGTTATCTTTTAATTTCTACTTGTCTTATAAAACTGAAGTTTGTTACACTTTTTAAAAAGTAGAGTTGCGAATTTACTATTTTTTTTGGTTTTCACCCAATAAGAAATTAACATAAATAATAAAGCCTCGATAAATCGGGGCTTTATTATTAAATATAGTTACAATCCATGACTGTTTTCGGGTTTATCATCATCAACATTTAGCATTTCCCAAAGTTTATCTTTTAACTCGGTTAACCCCTGTTGGGCAACAGAAGAAATAAATAGATACGGAATTCCGATTTTGGATTTATCCAAGATTTGCTTCATTTCTGCCTTTAATTCATTGTCTAACATATCGCATTTAGAAATAACCAATAATCGATCTTTATCCAACATCTCTGGGTTATAGCGACGCAATTCATCCAATAGAATTTCGTATTCTTTTTTGATATCATCGGCATCAGCTGGAACTAAAAACAACAAAGTAGAATTTCTTTCAATATGACGCAAGAAGTAATGACCCAATCCTTTACCCTCGGCAGCACCTTCAATAATTCCGGGGATATCTGCAATTACAAACGATTGAAATTCTCTATAAGCAACTATCCCTAAATTAGGTTTTAAAGTTGTAAATGGATAATCTGCAATTTTAGGTTTAGCCGAAGTTAAAACAGATAACAAAGTAGATTTTCCTGCATTTGGAAAACCAACTAATCCCACATCGGCAAGTACTTTAAGTTCTAGAATTACATCCAATTCGGTAGATGGCATTCCGGGTTGCGAATATCTAGGTGTTTGGTTGGTTGAACTTCTAAAATGCCAGTTTCCTAGACCACCTTTTCCACCTTGCGCTATAATTCGCATTTCATCGTGTTCGGTAATTTCAAATAATATTTCTCCGGTTTCGATGTCTTTTACAACAGTTCCTAATGGCACTTCTACAATTTTATCTTCCCCATCGTGACCGGTACTTCTTGAACTTCCACCATCTCCACCATGACCTGCACGAATGTGTTTAATAAATTTTAAATGAAATAAAGTCCACAAACTCTTATTGCCTCTCAAATAAACATGACCTCCACGACCTCCATCACCTCCATCAGGGCCTCCTTTTTCAATGAATTTTTCTCTATGTAAATGCGTAGAACCTTTACCTCCTTTACCGGAAGTAACATATATTTTTACATAGTCTACAAAATTTCCTTCTGTCATTTTATTTGATTTTGGTTCACTAAGAAAATAACAAACCTATTAAAGCTAATTCTGCTTCAAAGATACAACTACATTTTTTAGGAATAGTTACTATTGGTTATTCAATAAAATTAAAACTTATCGAAAACCAAGTTCAATCTTTCAGTAACTTCAGCAATGGTGCCAATTCCATTTACTGCATGAAATTTACCTTGACCTTTATAATAATCCATTAAAGGGGCGGTTTTTTCATTATACTCTTGGTAACGATTTCTAATTTTTTCTTCGTCTTGGTCATCAGGTCTACCAGAAGTTTTTCCTCTTTCTAATAAACGAGCAACCAATATAGAATCATCGGCATCAAGCGCAACGGTAGCTGTAATTTTTTGCCCCTTTGATTCTAAAAATTGATCAAGTGCTGCTGCTTGTGCTAAAGTTCTTGGAAAACCATCAAACAAAAATCCAGCAGAATTGGGGTTTTTATCCACTTCACTTTGAAGCATTTGAATAGTTACATCATCAGGAACTAAATCACCTTGATCCATATAGGTTTTGGCTAATTTACCAAGTTCGGTGTCATTTGAAATGTTATATCTAAAAATATCCCCTGTAGATAGGTGAGTCAAATTGTATTTACCTTTTAAAAATTCGGCTTGCGTGCCTTTTCCTGCACCTGGTTTCCCGAAAAGAACAATATTAATCATTTTGTATGTTTAATTTTAAGTTTGAGTTATTGTGCTAATTGATATACATCGGCTAAATTTCTTCCTAATCCATCGTAATCTAAACCATATCCTACTATAAATTTATCTGGAATTCTAATACCAACATAATCTATTTTAATGTCTTTTTTATATGCATCTGGTTTGAAAAACAAAGTAGCAATTTTAAGATGTTTTACCTTTTTGTCTTTAAAAATGGTTTTTAATTCTTGAATGGTATTTCCGGTATCTACAATATCTTCAACAATTACCACCGTTCTGCCTTCAAGATTTTCATTAATACCGATTAATTGCTTTACTTCATTTGTGCTTTGCGTTCCTTCATAGGAAGCCATTTTTACAAAGCTCACTTCGCACATTCCTCTATAGTGCTTCATCAAATCGGACAAAACCATAAATGAACCATTGAGAACTCCAACAAAAAGCGGAATTTCATCAAAAAAATCATCATCCATTTGTTTGGCCATATTTGCAATAGCAAAATCAATTTCTTCTGAAGAAATAAATGGCTCAAAAGTTTTATCGTGAAGATGTATCATTAAGATGTTTTTTGAAATTTAAAGAGGCAAATTTACGAACAAATAACTATTAACTTACAAGTATTTTGACTTTTTTGTGAATATGCTATATTTACAAAATGAATGCAGAATATTACAATCAGATAGCCAAAAGTACCGCTCATAGAAAAAGCAGAGACGAAAATAAAGACTTCATTTTTGCAAATCCAAACTATTTAAAGGATTTAGTTGAAATTGCTTGCGATACCAAAGATAATAATCACCACAAAGCCTGTTGGATTTTAGAACTGGTTTGCGAAGAACGCATCGAATTATTCATCCCATTTATTGATGAATTTTGTGAAGCATTACCTCATTTTAAAATCAATCCTGCTTTAAGGCCTACTTCAAAAATCTGTTTGTTTTTAAGCAAAAGCAAAAAAGTAACCTTAACAGAAAATCAAGAAGAAAAAATTATTGAAACCTGCTTAGATCACTTAATTGAAACTGAATTGGCAGCAACCGCCGCCTACTCCATGCGGGCTTTATTTGAACTAGGAAAAAAGCACCATTGGGTAAATGAGGAATTAAAAATGCTGCTTTCAAGAGATTTGCATAATCAATCTCCAGGATATTGTTTTGCAGTGAAAGATATTTTGAAGCGATTGAAATAATTTTCAAATGTTTATCTTTGCGCAAACACAACACAAATGAACTACTTTTCTTCCGATTTTAAACTTGGAATTCTAGGTGGAGGTCAATTAGGCAAAATGCTACTTGCTGAGGCAAGAAAATTTGACATTCAAACCTATATTTTAGATCCTAGCAAAGACGCGCCAAGCCAATTTGGAGCTTCGCAATTTTTCACCGGAGATTTAATGGATTACACTGCCGTATATGAATTTGGCAAAAAAGTAAACCTATTAACAATTGAGATTGAAAATGTAAATTTAGACGCTTTAGACAAATTGGAAGCTGAAGGCTTACCCGTTTTTCCTTCACCAAAAACCTTGCGTTTAATTCAAAACAAAGGAGTTCAAAAAGATTTTTATGTTGCGAATTCTATTCCAACTTCCAACCACAATCGATTTGAGAATTTAGAGATTCTTAAATCTGCAATCGACACTTTAACTTTCCCATTTGTATGGAAATGCACTCAATTTGGTTACGATGGCAACGGAGTAAAAGTAGTCCGCTCGAATTCCGATTTAGATAATTTGCCTAATGTAGAATGCATTGCAGAAGAAATGGTACCGTTTAAAAATGAATTGGCGGTTATTGTTGCGCGATCTGCATCTGGAGAAATTAGCACCTACCCTGTAGTTGAAATGGAATTCCACCCCGAAGCCAATCAAGTAGAATATGTACTTTGTCCAGCACGAATTGAAGATAAAGTTGCCCAAAAAGCGCGAGAAATTGCGCTAAAAGTTTCCGAAGCTTTTAATCATGTTGGTTTATTGGCGGTTGAAATGTTTCAAACTGACAACGATGAAATTTTAGTAAATGAAGTGGCGCCAAGACCTCACAATTCAGGACATCACACCATTGAAGCCTGTTATACTTCGCAATTTGAAAACCATTTGCGCGCCATATTAAACCTACCTTTAGGAAATACTGCTAGTAAAGTTGCCGGAATTATGGTAAATTTGGTCGGTGAAGAAGGATTTTCAGGTCCTGTGACCTATCAAAATATTGAAAAAATAATGGCCATTAACGGAGTAACCCCTCACATTTATGGTAAAAGAGAAACAAGACCTTTTCGAAAAATGGGACATGTAACCATTGTAAATGAAGACATGGCAGAAGCAAGAAAAATTGCAGAAGAGGTTAAAAATAGTATTCGAGTGATAAGTTAAAAAATAAATTATGAGTAAAGTAGCCATAATAATGGGAAGCATATCCGATATGCCCGTGATGCAAGAAGCCATCGACATCTTAAAAGGATTTGACATCGAAACCGAAGTAGACATCGTTTCGGCACACAGAACACCCGAAAAACTTTTTGATTTTAGTAAAAATGCCCACACGCGCGGAATTTCAGTAATCATTGCTGGTGCCGGTGGTGCTGCACATTTACCCGGAATGGTCGCTTCCATGTCGCCACTTCCTGTAATTGGTGTTCCTGTAAAATCAAGTAATTCTATTGATGGTTGGGATTCGGTTTTGTCTATTTTGCAAATGCCGGGCGGCGTTCCTGTTGCAACTGTTGCCTTAAACGGAGCAAAAAATGCCGGAATTCTTGCCGCACAAATCATCGGAAGTGCTGATAAATGCGTGCTTGATAAAATTGTTTTCTACAAAGAAAGCCTTAAAGAAGCCGTAAACAAAGCAGCAAACGAATTGAAAAAATAGTTTTTTTGAAGCTATTCCTGCTATTCGCTCCAATCTTTGCTTAACAGCAAAGGATTTTCACTGCTATCAGGGCTAAGACTGCTCCTATTTTACATACCTTAACACAATAAATGCGCCTTTTTCAAAATGAAAAAATTATCTGCACCTTTTCAAACCAAACACAATACCGCACCTTTTTCACAAATAAAACTAGAAGATTATTTGCCTGCTTTTATAGAAAATATTGCTTCTGCAAGAGCAGAAATAGATGCCATTGCCACTAATCTTGAAGCACCAACTTTTGAAAATACGATCGTTGCTTTAGATTTTTCGGGAGAACAATTGGATCGATTATCATCTATATTCTTCAATTTAAATTCGGCGGAAACTTGTGACGAAATGCAAAAAATCGCGCAAGAAGTATCTCCTTTATTAACCGAATTCAGTAACGATGTAGCTTTGAATGAAAATTTATTCAAGCGTGTAAAAGCCGTTTACGATCAAAAAGACTCGTTAACCTTAACTCCAGAACAAACCACACTTTTAGATAAAAAATTTAAAGGCTTTTCTCGAAATGGGGCGCTACTGAAAGAAGCAGATAAATTAGTTTTAAGAGAAATAGACACCGAGTTAGCCAAATTAAAACTGACATTTGGTGAAAATGTATTAGCCGAAACCAACAACTACCAACTTCACATAACCAATGAAGCCGATTTAAAAGGCCTACCGGATGGAGCCAAAGAAATGGCGCGTTCATTAGCAAAATCTAAAGAATTAGAAGGTTGGGTTTTCACACTTGATTTTCCAAGTTATTTGCCATTTGTAACTTATGTTGAAAATCGTGAATTACGAAAAGAAATAGCAATAGCTGCCGGTAAAAAAGCATTTCAAGACAACGAATTCGATAACAAAGAAAATGTAAAACGAATTGTTTCTCTACGTCATAAAAGAGCCAAACTATTAGGCTACGAATCGCATTCGCATTTTGTTTTGGAAGAAAGAATGGCTCAAAATCCAGAAAAAGTAACAACTTTTTTAAATGATTTATTGCAAAAAGCCAAACCTGCTGCACAAAAAGAATTTGAACAATTAACCGCTTTTGCCAAAGAATTAGACGGCATTGAGCAACTTGAAAAATGGGACGGCGCTTATTATTCTGAAAAGTTAAAACAAAAGTTATTCAGCTTAGATGACGAAATACTTAAGCCTTATTTTCAATTAGAAAAGGTTTTAAATGGAGCGTTCATTATTGCAGAAAAGTTATTCGGAATTACCTTCAAAGAAGTTTTTGACATCGATAAATACCACGAAGATGTTCAAACATTTGAAGTGTTGGATGAAAAAAATAATTTAGTTGCTATTTTCTACTCCGATTTTTTTCCAAGAAAAGGAAAACGCAATGGCGCTTGGATGACTTCTTATAAATCGCAAGCCATAAAAAACGGGATCAACGATCGACCACATGTTTCCATCGTTTGTAATTTCACCCCGCCTACCGAAACTAAGCCTTCCTTATTAACTTTTAATGAAGTAACCACTTTGTTTCATGAATTTGGTCACGCCTTACACGGAATGTTGGCCAATACTACCTATCCAAGTTTGTCGGGAACTTCGGTATATTGGGATTTTGTGGAATTACCAAGTCAGGTGATGGAAAATTGGTGCTATGAGCCAGAAGCTCTAGCGCTATTTGCAAATCATTATGAAACCGGAGAAATTATTCCGCAAGACTATGTAGAAAAAATCAAAGAAAGCGCCAGCTTTTTAGAAGGAATGGCTACTTTGCGTCAATTGAGTTTCGGAATTTTAGATATGGCTTTCCATGCAGTGAATCAAGAGATTGCTGATGTAAAAGCATTTGAAAAAGCAGCAATGGATAATGCCGCATTATACCCTGATGTAGCCGAAAATTGCATGAGTGTTTCCTTCTCCCATATTTTTCAAGGTGGTTATTCATCTGGATATTATAGTTATAAATGGGCAGAAGTTTTGGATGCCGATGCCTTTGCCTATTTCCAAGAAAAAGGAATTTTCAACAAAGAGGTTGCTACTAAATTCAAAGAAAATGTACTTTCTAAAGGCGGCACCGAGATGCCAATGGAATTGTATAAAAGATTTAGAGGTCAGGAGCCCAATGCCGATGCTTTATTGAAACGAGCAGGATTATTATAAGATACCAACCGAAGTTTTGCTTCGGTTTTTTTATTGCCAAATTTTAAGTAAAATCAACCAAAATATCGGCACACTTTCAACCCAAAAATTGGTGTAATATTTATTGCGTTGCTTCGAAGAAAAATGAATAAAAATCACCGTTACTAATCCTATAAACAAAGAAATTAGAGAACTTTTTGTTTTCAAAAATTCTAAAATCATAAAAGGAATTATAAATAACATTCCAAATAACTTGGTTTTATTTATGCCATATTTTTGAGGAAATGTTTGTAACGAAATTGGATCCTGAAAACTATCCATTATTTCAAACGGAATTAACAAACTGGATAATACTAAAAATCGTTGGATGAAATGTATCACTAAATCCATTTCAATAACTTTTGCATTGGCAAAGGGAATAAATACCGTAATATAAGTAACTACAAGACTTACAAAAAACAGTTTTAGCATTCCAAATTTTCTAATAAACGGATAAATTAATACTAATATTGCCGACACAAATAAATGCATTTGAATGGCATTTGGAAGATTTATAAATTGATAAATTAATCCGAAAAGTGAAAAAATTGAAACGAATAGAATGGAATAATATTTAGCCGAATGATAATTTCCTTTCCAAAAAATTTCCAAATATTTTAGAAAATTATAACCCAAAATTGTGGCAAAAAAAATAAAAACTGCTAAAAGAGGATTTGGATTTAAATTAGCTGTTATTTCTGTGGTTTTTACCAAACAAAAAACGGCAAAACCAACATGAACGGATGATTGAATGTAAAAATCGAGAAGCCGTTGTAGAAATTTCATTCCGCAAAAATAACTAATCTGTTAATAAGACCCCTTTTTGGTTGAAAAATTCTCAAAATATTACAAGTTGTTTAATCAATAAATAGAAGTTTAATAATTACTTTTGTTTGCTCAAATAAGAACTGTTTTTTGGTTCTTTCAACACAACACAAACTTATCTTTATTTCTAATAAATGAAAACAGACGCATTTGCTTTACGCCACATAGGTCCTCGTGAAAGTGACCTAAAATATATGTTCAAAACCATTGGGGTAGAAAACTTAGATCAATTAATTTCTGAAACGGTTCCAAATAATATTCGTTTAAAAAAAGAATTGGATTTGGATGCACCGATGACCGAATATGAATATTTAAGTCACATTCAGGAATTAGGAAAAAAGAATAAAGTTTATAAATCGTACATTGGTTTAGGGTATCATCCTACTATTGTTCCGGCTGTTATTCAGAGAAATATTTTTGAAAATCCGGGTTGGTATACTGCTTACACTCCGTATCAAGCTGAAATAGCACAAGGAAGATTGGAAGCGATTTTGAACTACCAAACTACGATCATTGAACTAACCGGAATGGAAATTGCCAATGCTTCCTTATTGGATGAAGGAACTTCTGCTGCAGAAGCAATGGCGCTTTTATTTGATGTTAGAACTAGAGATCAAAAGAAAAACAATGTGGTTAAATTCTTCGTTTCCGAAGAGGTGTTACCACAAACTATTTCGGTATTGCAAACGCGTTCTACTCCAAAAGGAATCGAATTAGTAATTGGAAATCACGAAACTTTCGATTTTTCTGACGAATTCTTTGGAGCTATTTTGCAATATCCTGGAAAATACGGACAAGTACATGATTATGCTGGATTCATTGCAAAAGCACATGCTGCAGAAATAAAAGTAGCCGTTGCTGCCGATATTTTATCGTTAGTTACCTTAACTCCTCCAGGAGAAATGGGCGCTGATGTAGTAGTTGGAACTTCGCAACGTTTCGGAATTCCGATGGGTTATGGAGGTCCTCACGCTGCATATTTTGCAACCAGAGAAGAATATAAACGCTCTATGCCAGGAAGAATAATTGGAGTAACCATTGATACCAACGGAAATCGTGCTTTAAGAATGGCATTAGGAACTAGAGAACAACATATAAAAAGAGAAAAAGCGACTTCTAACATTTGTACTGCACAAGTTTTATTGGCTGTAATGGCGGGAATGTATGCCGTTTTTCATGGTCCAAAGGGGTTGAAATATATTGCTTATAAAGTTCATACTTCGGCAGTGACTTTGGCAGATGCCTTAAACAAATTAGGAGTTTATCAAACGAATTCTTCCTTCTTTGACACCATTTTGGTAAAAGCAGATGCTGCAAAAGTAAAAGCGGTAGCTGAAAATCATGAAGTAAATTTCTTTTATGTAGATAGCGAAACGATTTCAATTTCTATAAATGAAACTACTTCACTAAAAGACTTAAATCAAATTGTTTCTGTATTTGCGGAAGCAGTAAACAAACAGAATATCACTATTTGTGAATTAACCAATACCACTAATTACCCTGCTTCTTTAAATCGAACTTCTACTTTTTTAACGCATGATGTTTTCAATAATCATCATTCTGAATCGCAATTAATGCGCTACATTAAAAAATTAGAACGCAAAGATTTATCATTAAATCATTCGATGATTTCTTTGGGATCTTGTACAATGAAGTTAAATGCAGCTGCCGAAATGTTACCGTTATCTATGGCAAATTGGAACAGCATTCACCCATTTGCTCCAATTGAACAAGCAGAAGGATACCAAATCATGCTTAAAAAATTAGAACACCAACTGAATGTGGTTACTGGTTTTGCAGGCACTACTTTGCAACCGAACTCGGGAGCTCAAGGAGAATATGCAGGATTAATGGCAATTAGAGCATACCATTTATCAAGAGGTGATCACCACAGAAATATATGCTTAATTCCTTCATCGGCACACGGAACCAATCCGGCTTCGGCGGCTATGGCAGGAATGGAAATTATTGTTACTAAAACAACTCCAGAAGGAAATATTGATGTAGAAGATTTAAGAGCTAGAGCTATTGAGCATAAAGATAATTTATCTGCATTAATGGTTACCTACCCTTCTACTCACGGAGTTTTTGAAAGTACCATTATTGAAATTACGGATCTAATCCATGAAAATGGCGGTTTGGTTTACATGGATGGAGCCAACATGAATGCCCAAGTTGGATTAACAAATCCGGCTACAATTGGTGCAGATGTTTGCCACTTGAATTTACACAAAACCTTTGCAATTCCTCATGGTGGTGGAGGTCCTGGTGTGGGTCCTATTTGTGTAAACGAAAAATTAGTTCCGTTTTTACCAACTAATCCAATTATTCCTACAGGCGGAAACCAAGCTATTACAGCTATTTCTGCTGCGCCATTTGGATCGGCCTTAGTTTGTTTAATTTCTTATGGATACATTTCGATGTTAGGATCTGAAGGATTGACCAATGCTACTAAATATGCAATTCTAAATGCCAATTATATGAAAGCGCGTTTAGAGGATCATTACCCAGTATTGTATTCTGGAGAAATGGGAAGAGCGGCTCACGAAATGATTTTAGATTGCCGTGCTTTCAAACAACAAGGTGTTGAAGTTACCGATATTGCAAAACGATTAATGGATTATGGTTTCCATGCGCCAACCGTTTCATTCCCGGTTGCTGGAACTTTAATGATTGAACCTACAGAAAGTGAAGATGTTGCGGAATTGGATCGTTTTTGCGATGCGATGATTTCTATCCGAAAAGAAATTGAAAAAGCAACTGCAGAAGACCACAATACGGTTTTACACAATGCACCACATACTTTGGCAATGCTAACCGCTGACACTTGGGAATTTCCTTATACACGCGAACAGGCAGCATTTCCATTGGAATATATCGCAGATAATAAATTTTGGCCAAGTGTGCGTCGTGTAGATGATGCTTATGGAGATCGAAATTTAGTTTGTAGTTGTGCTCCAATCGAAGCATACATGTAATAAAAATGCGAAGTCTGATACGCGAAGCAAAAAAAAGGTTTCAATTAATTGAAACCTTTTTTTATTAAACATGATATTAATCAAGTTATTAAAATTCTATTAAAGTAATTTTGTATAAATTTCATTCTAATGAACGACATTCAAAACCAAGACGACTTATATAAAGTTGTAGACGCGTTTTACAAAAAACTATTAGATGATAAAGCGATCAGTTATATTTTTACCGATGTTGTAAAAATTAAACTAGAAGAACATTTACCCATATTAGTCAGTTTTTGGTCACAATCCATACTTGGAACAGGAGGTTATTTCAATAACCTTACCCAAATTCATTTGGATGTAAATGCAAAATCCCATTTATCAAAAGAACTTTTTGAAATTTGGCTAAAGCATTTTGAAAAAGCCATTGACGAAAATTACCATGGTATTAATTGTGAGCGGATGAAAAATCAGGCGCATAATTTATCTACGATTATGCAAATTAAGATTACAAAAGAAAAAGATGAAAAATTATAGTATTATTAATTTTGCAATCTATTTATTAAATAATTAATAATAATTTATGGTTTTTCAATTTAGATTGAAAAGTTTAAATTATAATTAATAAATTCGTTATCATAACGTTAAGAAAATGAATATAAAAATAACAGGATCTGGAAGTTATATTCCTACCGTAACCGTAAAAAACAAAGATTTCTCAAATCATGTTTTTTTAAATGAAGATGGCTCTAATTTTGCATTATCTAATGATGTAATTACAGAAAAATTTTATGGAATTACGGGAATTCAAGAGCGAAAATATGCTTCTGATGATTTAATTACTTCCGATATTGGGTTTATTGCCGCAGAGAAAGCGATAGCAGATGCCAATTTAGATCCAGAAACATTAGATTATATCATTTTTGCTCACAATTTTGGTGACGTTAACAAAGGCGCTATTCAATCGGATATGTTGCCCAGTTTAGCGAGTAGAGTAAAACATAAACTTAGAATAAAAAATCCAAAGTGCGTTGCCTACGATATGCTTTTTGGTTGCCCTGGTTGGGTAGAAGGAGTTATTCAAGCACAAGCTTACATCAAAGCCGGCATGGCAAAAAAATGTTTGGTAATTGGAGCTGAAACCTTATCTCGAGTTGTAGATCCGCACGATAGAGACTCAATGATTTATGCTGATGGCGCCGGGGCAACTATTATTGAAGCTACAAATGAAGAAGGCGGAATATTAGCCCATGAAACGGCTACTTACACTTATGATGAAGCGCATTTTTTATTTTTTGGAAAATCATTCAACCAGGAGCATGATCCTAATGTGCGTTATATTAAAATGCACGGCAGAAAGATATATGAATTTGCACTTTTAAATGTTCCAAAAGCGATGAAAGAATGCTTGGACAAAAGTGGGGTTGACATCAGTCAGTTGAAAAAAATTTTGATACACCAAGCCAATGAAAAAATGGACGAGGCTATAATTCAAAGGTTTTATAAACTTTATGATCAACAAATGCCCGAAGGCATTATGCCAATGAGTATTCACGAATTAGGAAACTCAAGTGTAGCAACGGTTCCAACCTTATTCGACTTACTTATTAAAGGAAAAATCAAAGAACAAAGTATTAACAAAGGTGATGTAATTTTATTTGCTTCCGTTGGTGCTGGAATGAACATTAATGCCATCGTATATAAAATGTAATATAAGGAAATCGATTTTTTGTTTACTTTTAAAAGTCTAAAGTTTCAGGTTAAATTACTAAATTTACCACCTGCTTTCATTTTGAAACAAAAAACTTGAAACAAACGAATAATGTACGAAAAAACTTTCCCTAATAAACGCTTTAAGCATACCTTAGAATTTTTACAAAAACATGTCGCTACCTCCGAAACTATCTTTGATTTGGGTGTGCCCAATCCATTTTCAAAAATAATGATCAAAAATGGATATACTGTAAAAAACACTTCAGGCGAAGATTTAGACAATGATGTAACTGCATTGCAAAATCAAGACTACTCTGTTTTTACTGCGTTTGAAATTTTCGAACATTTATTAAATCCGTATACCATTTTACAAAATGTAAAATGTGACAAACTTTTAATTTCTATTCCGTTACGATTATGGTTTTCTCCTGCTTACAGAAGTAAAACCGACATGTGGGACAGACATTACCACGAATTTGAAGACTGGCAATTGGATTGGCTTTTAGAAAAAACAGGTTGGAAAATCAAAGCGAGAGAAAAGTTTACACACCCGGTAAAAAAATTTGGTTTCCGACCATTGTTACGCTATTTCACTCCAAGATATTATATCGTTTACGCTGAAAAAGTAAAATAAATGAGATATTACATCGTAATCCCTTCGCATAACGAAGAAGCATTTATTGCCTTAACATTACAATCTCTGGTTGAACAAACCGTTTTGCCCTCTAAAATTGTAGTAGTAAATGATAACTCTACAGACAAAACTGCAACTATCGTTTTAGAATTTGCATCAAAATATCCATTTATCACATTGGTAAATAAAACTTCTGATGCGATTCATTTGCCTGGAAGCAAGGTTATTCAAGCGTTTCAAGCAGGTTATGAAACAGTAGATGAAAATTATGATTTGATTGTAAAGGCTGATGCCGATTTAATCTTTCCAAATTATTATTTTGAGACAGTAATTTTTCATTTTCAATCGGATGCCAAAATTGGAATGGCGGGTGGATTTGCTTACATTGAAAAAAATGGCGAATTCATCCTTGAAAATCTAACCGATAAAGACCATATTAGAGGAGCTTTCAAAGCGTATAGAAAAGAAACTTTTAAACAAATTGGCGGACTTCGACCTGCAATGGGATGGGATACCGTTGACGAATTACTTTGTAAGTATTACAATTGGAAAGTAGTTACCGATTCTACTTTAAAAGTAAAACATTTAAAACCAACTGGCGCTAACTACAATAAAACAGCGCGATTTAAACAAGGAGAAGCCTTTTATACTTTAGGATATGGGTTTTTGATCACCGCTATTGCTTCGGCTAAACTAGCCCTTATGAAGAAAAAACCGTTGTTGTTTTTAGATTATATACAAGGATACTGGATGGCTAAGAAAAATAATAAAACCATGTTAGTCACAGCAGAACAGGGGAAATTTATCAGAAAGTACCGCTTAAAAAAAATGAAAGAGAAATTGTTTTAAATCTATATTTAAACATATAACCAATCTATTAAACAAATTATAGTATTTTTACACCTTAATATTACTGCAATTAGATTCACAATTATTAAATGATACTCCTACGCTACATATCACAAATTGGAAGGTACTTCTTGATGCTAAAAGAAGTATTCAATAAACCAACAAAATGGTCTGTAATGCGTGGATTAATTTTTAAAGAAATAGACGACTTAGTAATTGGATCACTTGGAATTGTTGCGTTCATATCCTTTTTTGTTGGAGGAGTTGTTTCTATTCAAACAGCTTTAAATTTAACCAATCCATTAATTCCAAAACAATTAATAGGATTTGCCACCAGACAATCTATTATATTGGAATTTGCTCCAACTTTCATTTCCATAATTATGGCAGGAAAAATGGGCTCTTTTATTACCTCAAGCATAGGAACTATGAGGGTTACCGAGCAAATTGATGCTTTAGAAGTTATGGGAGTAAACTCATTAAATTATCTTGTATTTCCAAAAATCATTGCTTCACTTTTGTATCCCTTTTTAATTGGAATTGCCATGTTTCTTGGCATTCTAGGCGGATGGATTGCTGGTGTTTATGGTGGTTTTGTGGCAAGTAACGAATTTGTAGACGGTCTTCAAACTAATTTTATTCCGTTTCACATTACCTATGCATTTATAAAAACAATGGTTTTTGCCATTATACTTTCTACAATACCATCATTTCATGGATATTACATGAAAGGTGGCGCACTAGAAGTTGGAAAAGCAAGCACCGTTTCATTTGTTTGGACTAGTGTTGTAATTATTGTGGTCAACTATATTTTAACTCAATTACTATTAACATCATGATTGAAATAAAAAATATAGAAAAATCATTTGGTGACACCAAAGTATTAAAAGGGATAACCACCACATTTGAAACAGGAAAAACCAATTTAATTATTGGTCAAAGTGGTTCTGGAAAAACCGTTTTATTAAAATCATTATTAGGAATACATACACCAGAGATAGGAACTATATCATTTGACGGTAGAATTTATTCTGAGTTATCAGATGATGAAAAAAGAACTTTACGAACCGAAATTGGAATGGTATTTCAAGGTAGCGCTTTATTTGACAGTATGACTGTTGAAGAAAATGTTGGATTTCCGTTAAAAATGTTTACCAATAAAACTGCTGCCGAAATAAAAGAGCGGGTCGATTTTGTTATTCAAAGAGTTAATTTAACAGATGCGCACCATAAAAAACCATCTGAATTATCAGGTGGAATGCAAAAAAGAGTAGCCATAGCAAGAGCTATTGTAAACAATCCGAAATATCTTTTCTGTGATGAACCAAACTCTGGTTTGGACCCAAAAACGGCTATATTAATAGACAATTTAATTCAAGAAATCACCGAAGAGTACAATATTACAACCGTAATTAATACTCACGATATGAATTCGGTTATGGAAATTGGTCAAAAAATAGTTCTTTTAAAAGAAGGGATTTTAGCTTGGGAAGGAACTAAAAAAGACATTTACAAAACGGATAACGAAGCAATAGTTGATTTTGTTTACTCCTCTAATTTGTTCAAAAAAATTAGAAAAGGACAAATCAAAGAAGAACTGTAAAAAATTATTTATTTGTAGCTAAAGCAGTAATTCGCTTAATGTCTTGCTCTTTACTTTTTGGATAAATCAATAATACATTGTCTTTGTCAACAATGATATAATCATCCAATCCATCTACCACAATTAACTTTTTCCCATCAGTTCTAATGATATTATTGGATGCATTTTCAAGAATAACTGTAGCATTAACAACAGCATTATTCTGGTCGTCTTTATCTAATTTTTCATGTAATGAACTCCATGTTCCAAGATCATTCCAATCAAATGTAGCCGGTAAGACATAAACATTTTGGGCATTTTCCATTACTGCATAATCTATAGAAAGATTATCAGCCTTAGCATAATTAGCTTCAATAAATTGTTTTTCAGATGGGGTGTTATAATTATCCATTCCACTTTGAAACAAACTATTCATTTGGGGTTGAAATTTCTCAAAAGCCGAAATAATTGAGTTTACACTCCAAATAAAAATCCCTCCATTCCATAAAAAATTTCCTGATTCTAAAAAGGTTTTGGCCGTTTCATAATCGGGTTTTTCTCTAAATTGAGCTACTTTTTTAATTGGATTCGAATCTAATTTAGAGTATTCTATATACCCATAACCCGTATTTGGAAAAGTTGGTTGTATCCCCAAAGTCATCAATGCATTTTCCTTTTCACAAAAATCAAAACAATGCTGCAAGTTTTCACAAAACGCATTTTCATCTTCAATCCAATGATCGCTTGGCGCTACAACCATCAAGGCATTAGGATTCATTTTTTGAATTTTTAAAGAAGCATATAAAATACAAGGAGCCGTATTTCTCATAGCCGGTTCAAGTAACACTTGATCTGGATTTACCATTGGCAATTGCTCTAAAACTAAATCATTATAACGCTCATTGGTTAAAATTAAAATGTTTTCCGCAGGAATTAATTTAGAAAGCCTACTGAAAGTCTTTTGAATTAAAGTGCTTCCCGATCCCAACATATCGTGAAATTGCTTAGGAAATTCGGCGGTACTTACGGGCCAAAATCTTGAACCAACACCACCAGCCATTAGTATTGCGTAATAATTTTTATTCATTTTTTATAGGTTCTAAGCTACTTAGCAGCTAAGTTTCTGAGGTTTTATCGCTGGGCAAAGATATTTATTAATATCTAGTATTTATCCATTTATCCGGGTATAATTTCAACTTCTGCATTGGCATTAAACAAAAATACTCTTCCAGTATTTACTTCCAAACACTCATATCGCTTTGTTCGAAGTCCTTTTTTTTGAAATATTCTGCCATTTTTAATTCTGAATAAACTTCCACTTGGTACTTCATGAATGAAATGAATATCGGGTTTTCTTTCGTCAAATTGCTTTAAAGCAAACGCTAATTTCGCATCGGTATCACTACTAGCAGTAGGATTTTTAAAATGATTAGCAACTAAAGGCAACACCGAATGAGGAAAAATTTCAGGACGAATAAAAGGAACCATTAACCTCTGAAAAGTCATTTTCCATTCTACTCCATGCGGCAAAATTTTTCTTCCAAATTTTTCAAAAGCTACTAAATGAGCTATTTCGTGAATTAGGGTAATTAAAAATCGGTATTTATTTAAATTGGCATTTACGGTAATTTCGTGTTTTCCCGAAAGTCCTTTTCGATAATCACCATGGCGTGTTTGCCTTTCGTTTACAATTTTGAGATGTACCCGATTGGCCTTGATTAACTCAAAACAATTTTCAACAGCATGCTCTGGCAAATATTTAGCTAAAACTTCACTCAAAATTAGGGCGTTGTTGAAGAAACCTGTAACACTTTGCCGTTATAATATTTATTACCCGTCAAAGCAAAATTCATAATATAATCTGCCATTTCTAAAGCAGTAGTTGGAGCATTATATCCTGGAAAAGCTTCTTGCAGCATTTCGGTTTGAACCGCACCAAGAGCCAATACATTAAATGCAATTCCTTGTTCTTTATACTCTTCTGCCAATAATTCAGATAGTGTAATTAAGGCTCCTTTACTAGAACTATAAGCTGCTAAACCTGGGAATTTCATACTTCCCTGTATTCCACCCATAGAACTTATTGAAACTACATGGCTACCTG
Organism: Flavobacterium psychrophilum; assembly: GCA_945872875.1. GTDB lineage: Bacteria > Bacteroidota > Bacteroidia > Flavobacteriales > Flavobacteriaceae > Flavobacterium > Flavobacterium psychrophilum_N. The sequence goes on along the minus strand of CAMCBB010000004.1, from coordinate 1,862 downwards.
AATTCATATAAGGAATACAAACTTGGGTTAAATGAGCCACTCCAAAAACATTTACTTTATATACTTTTTCAAAATCATTTGGAGTGATTTCCAAAAAGGGTTTATTCACCAAAATCCCTGCATTATGAATAATTACATCCACTTTTTTCCATGTCGTTTCTAAAAAAGCCACAACTTCTTGCAACTGTTTTTCGGAAGAAATATCTACAGAAAGACAAGTAATATTTGGATTTCCTAACAATTGAGGCGCTACTTTTCTTGAAATAGCTGCCACTTGATGACCTTGTGAAGCAAATAATAAGGCCAATTCCAATCCAATTCCACGAGAAGTTCCGGTAATAATTACATTTTTCATATAGCGATTTTACAAATGCTAAATTAATAAAAATACCCTTTCAAAAATAAATTTCTGAAAGGGTAAAATATTTTGATTTAAAGGATACTATTCCAGTCCTCTTGAAATTACAATACGCTGAATTTCAGAAGTTCCTTCATAAATTTGAGTAATTTTAGAATCACGCATCATTCGTTCTACATGGTATTCGGCAACATAACCGTTACCACCGTGAATTTGAACCGCTTCATTAGCCACTTCCAAAGCAATTTCAGAAGCATATAATTTGGCCATAGCCCCAGAATGAGCAATATCTTTACCTTCATCTTTTTCGCATGCCGCTTTCATTACTAATAATTTGGCTGCAGTAACTTTCACATACATATCGGCCAATTTAAAAGCAATAACTTGGTGGTTAAAGATTTCTTTTCCGAATGCTTTTCTTTCATGAGAGTATTTTAATGCTAATTCGTAAGCACCCGTTGCAATTCCTAAGGCTTGTGATGCAATACCGATACGACCACCATTTAATACATTCATTGCGAATGCAAATCCGAAACCATCTGCACCAATTCGGTTTTCTTTAGGTACTTTCACATCATTGAATAGTAAAGAGTGGGTGTCGCTTCCGCGGATTCCCATTTTCTTCTCTTTCGGACCAATATCAAATCCTTCCCAACCTCTTTCAACGATGAAAGCATTGATTCCTTTATGTCCTTTTTCAATATCTGTTTGAGCGATAACTAAATAAGTTGAAGCTGAAGATCCATTGGTAATCCAGTTTTTTGTTCCGTTTAACAAATAGTAATCACCTTTATCAATTGCGGTAGTTTTTTGTGAAGTAGCATCACTTCCTGCTTCTGGTTCAGATAAACAAAAAGCACCTATCACCTCCCCTTTTGCAAGCGGAACTAAATATTTCATTTTTTGTTCTTCGTTGCAATATTTTTCCATTCCGGCACAAACTAAGGAGTTGTTAACCGACATAATTACGGCTGCAGAAGCATCAACTTTTGCAATTTCGGTCATTGCCAAAACATAAGAAACACTATCCAATCCAGCACCTCCGTATTTTGGATCAACCATCATTCCCATAAAACCAAGTTCGCCCATCATTTTAACTTGCTCAGTTGGAAATTTCGAATGTTCGTCTCTTTCAATAACTCCAGGTAATAATTCGGTTTGAGCAAAATCTTTAGCAGCTTGCTGAATCATTAAATGTTCTTCGGTTAGATTAAAATCCATATTTTTGAGTGATATTATTTGATAATTACTTAATTTTAGACCTCAAAAATAGAACAATTTTATTAATTTCTCAAACGATTTCGTAATTTTAAAAATGATTAAAGAAAACTATCATGTTATTGGAGTCATGTCAGGCACTTCGCTAGACGGAGTTGATTTGGCAGCGATAGAATTCAATTTAAAAAATCAAAAATGGAGTTATAAAATAACAAAAAGCGAAACCGTTTCATACTCTCCAGAATGGGTAATTAAGCTAAAAGAAGCTTTGAATTATTCGGAATCG
>CAMCBB010000003.1 GCA_945872875.1 Flavobacterium psychrophilum | reverse complement strand
AAAATTAAAACAATCCGCCTTGAATATTAGTATTTATTTTTCCCAGGTGTTTGTATGCTTTTTCAGTAACTTCTCTACCTCTTGGAGTTCTAACTATAAAACCTTCTTGAATTAAGAAGGGCTCATATACTTCTTCAATAGTTTCTCCACTTTCAGAAACCGCAGTTGCTAATGTAGATAGACCAACTGGACCTCCTTTAAATTTATCGATTATAGTATTCAAAATCTTATTATCCATTTCGTCAAGTCCATGCGCGTCTACATGTAAAGCTTGTAATGAATATTGGGCGATTTGAATATCAATCTTCCCATTTCCTTTTATTTGAGCAAAATCACGAACTCGTCTTAAAAGTGCATTGGCAATACGAGGAGTTCCTCTACTTCTACCTGCAATTTCGATAGCAGCTTCCATTGTAATTGGCATCTTTAAGATGGCAGAGCTTCGTTGAACAATGGTAGTTAATAATTCGGTATTGTAATATTGCAATCTGCTTTGGATTCCGAAACGTGCGCGCATTGGAGCAGTTAATAAACCAGAACGAGTTGTTGCGCCAACAAGAGTAAACGGATTTAAGTTTAATTGAACCGTTCTAGCATTTGGCCCAGATTCAATCATTATATCAATTTTAAAGTCTTCCATAGCCGAATATAAATATTCTTCAACCACAGGGCTTAAACGATGAATTTCGTCAATAAAAAGAACATCGCGCTCCTCCAAATTAGTAAGAAGTCCTGCTAAGTCACCTGGCTTATCTAAAACTGGTCCAGAAGTAATTTTAATTCCGACACCTAGTTCGTTTGCCAAGATATTAGCCAAAGTAGTTTTTCCTAAACCAGGAGGGCCATGAAATAAGGTATGATCCAACGCTTCATTTCTTTGATTAGCGGCTTCCACAAAAACTTTTAGATTATCTAAAACTTGTTCTTGCCCAGTGAAATCATCAAATGAAAGCGGCCTTAACTTTTTTTCAAGGTCGAGTTCTTCTGAGTTATAATTAGAATTGGTAGGGTCTAAATTTTCGTTCATATTACAAATATATAACAAAGTTGGAGGTAAATTAAAATGCCTCTCAAAATTGAGAGGCATTTTAAAAATATTTTTTATTTCCTAGTGGTGTAATTCTTCTTCACCTGGTTTCATTGGAACGTTTTGAGGAACAAAATCTTCATCATGACCTGGCTTACTGTAATCGTATGGCCATCTGTGAACTTCAGGGATTTCTCCTGGCCAGTTACCGTGCATGTGCTCAATTGGAGCAGTCCATTCTAAAGTATTAGATCTCCATGGATTTTGTACTGTTCTTTTCCCGTAGAATATACTACTAAAGAAGTTGTATAAAAATACTAATTGGAAAACTCCACCAACGATTGCGAAAGTAGTGATTACTACATTCACATCTTGTAAATCATCAAATAATGGGAAGTTTGTATTTTCATAATATCTTCTTGGAAGACCTGCCATTCCAATAAAATGCATTGGGAAAAATACTCCATAAGCACAAACTGCAGTTACCCAAAAGTGAACATAACCCAAGGTTTTATTTAACATTCTTCCGAACATTTTAGGGAACCAGTGGTAGATTCCAGCAAACATTCCGTAAAGTGCAGAAATACCCATTACTAAGTGGAAGTGTGCCACAACAAAATAGGTGTCATGAACATTAATATCTAAGGTACTATCTCCTAAAATGATACCTGTTAAACCACCAGTTATGAATGTAGAAACTAATCCGATAGAAAATAACATTGCAGGATTTAATTGCAAGTTACCTTTCCATAAAGTAGTAATATAGTTAAACGCTTTTACAGCCGATGGAATTGCAATTAATAAGGTTGTAAATGTAAATACCGAACCTAAGAACGGATTCATTCCTGATATAAACATATGGTGACCCCATACAATTGTTGACAAGAATGCAATTGCAAGAATTGACATGATCATCGCTCTGTAACCAAAGATTGGTTTACGAGAGTTAGTTGCAATTACTTCAGAGGTAATTCCTAATGCAGGTAAAAGAATGATGTATACTTCAGGGTGACCTAAGAACCAAAATAAGTGTTCGAATAATACTGGAGATCCACCTTGATAATTTAATACTTCACCTGCTAAATAAATATCTGATAAAAAGAAAGAAGTACCAAAACTTCTATCCATTATTAATAATAATGCTGCAGATAATAATACTGGAAAAGAGATAACACCAATTACAGCTGTGATAAAGAAAGCCCAAATAGTAAGTGGCATTCTTGTTAACGACATCCCTTTTGTTCTTAAATTGATTACGGTTACTATATAATTCAGAGATCCTAATAAAGAAGCTGCAATGAATATCGCCATAGAAACTAACCAAAGTGTCATTCCCATACCGGAACCTGAAATTGCTTGAGGTAAGGCACTTAATGGAGGATATACTGTCCATCCTGCAGATGCTGGACCTGACTCTACAAATAGGGACCATACCATTATAACACTTGATAAGAAAAATAACCAATAAGATATCATATTTAATAACCCAGAAGCCATATCTCGTGCTCCAAGTTGCAATGGAATTAATAGGTTACTAAAGGTGCCACTCAGTGCGGCTGTAAGAACGAAAAACACCATAATGGTTCCGTGAATAGTAATTAAAGACAAGTATGCTTCATTGGTCATAACTCCACCTGGAGCCATTTTTTCTCCTAAAAAGAAACTGAATACTTTAAAAGATTGTTCTGGCCAAGCTAATTGAAGTCTAAAAAGCAAAGACATTCCAACACCAATAATTCCCATAAAAATACCTGTAAGCAAGTATTGTTTAGCAATCATTTTGTGGTCTATACTAAAAATGTATTTAGTAATAAACGTGTCTTTATGGTGGTGTTCGTGGTGATCGTCGTGGTGATCTATTGCGTGATTATCGTGTGCGTGACTCATAGTATATAAAATATATAATTTTTATTATTTCATTGATGCTGCCGCTACTATTGTAGTGTCAACTTTTACTGCAGTGGTATCTTTAATTACTGGATTTTTTTCAGCATCCTTAGCAGCTTGCTCTTCTTTAACAGATTTTACTAAAGAGGTTTTGCCAGCTAACCATTTTTTGTAATCTTCAGGAGTATCTACTACAATTTTCATTTGCATATTATAGTGAGATGCTCCACAAATTTTATTACATAACAATAAAAAATCAAAAGTATAAGGATCTAAAGCTGTTTTACCTTCTGCAACTAAAGCTATACTATTTTCTTCTCTAATTTTATTGATATTTGCTACTTTTTCAATCATTTCTGGAGTTTCTCTCATCTCTTCAGTTGTAATAGATGGGATAAAAGCAAATTGAGTAACCATACCAGGAACACAATTCATTTGCGCTCTAAAGTGAGGCATATACATTGAATGCAATACATCTTGAGAACGTATTTTGAAAATAACTTTCTTCCCTTTTGGAAGGTGTAATTCATCTGTTACAATATCATCTTGAGCATTTGGATCAGATAGATCGACTCCTAATGTATTAACTCCTTCAATTAAACGAACATTTGCTTTTCCTAATACATTATCTGCACCAGAATATCTAGCTGTCCATTTAAATTGTTGAGCGTATATTTCAATAACAATTGGTTTTTCAACTTTTTCATTAATGAACATAATGTCATTCCATGTAAATAATCCAAAGAAAATTAGAACTGCTAATACTATAGCTGGAATAGAGCTCCAAATAAATTCTAATTTGTTGTTATCAGAAAAATAAGTAGCAACTTGACCTTTTCTACCACTGTATTTGTATGAAAAGTAAAATAACAATGCTTGTGTAATTGTTTGAACAATGAAAATTAGGATCATTGAAATCCACATTAATTGATCAACTTCTTTACCGTGAACAGAAGCTGAATTACTCATTAATGGAAATTTTCCATAATAAGCAAAACAATATATTGTTATTAAATAAATGAACGCTAAAAAGGCAAAAGATAAATACCCATTAACTTTATTGTCTTTATCATCAGCTACAAGAGACTCTTCTCCTTTTTTGCCAACTTGAGTTAAATCGAAAATTTTAGTTAGTTGCCACATAGCAACAGATAATAAAACTAAAACAAGAATTACTAATAAACTCGTCATTTGTTGTTTACTTTAAATATTAATAATGAAAATGTTTACTTTCTTCTATAAACGGGTTGCGTTTTGGAGTAAGTGGTGCTTTTGTTAAAGCAGTAAATACAACGAAAATAAACAATCCTAAAAAGAATAAAACAGATGAAATTTCTGATACACCGATAAACCATTGGTCTCCAACTGTAGCTGGCATAACCATATTAAAGAAATCAATATAGTGACCGCATAAAATAACTACACCAGCACCAACAATAATAGGAGCTACTCGTTTGAAATCGGTATTGATTAATACAAGTAATGGGAATACAAAATTCATAACTACAGCTCCCCAAAATGGTAAAGTATATACATCGATTCTTGTTTTGAAATAAGTAACTTCTTCTGGAATATTAGCATACCAAATCAACATGAATTGAGAAAACCATAAATAGGTCCAGAATACACTAAATCCAAACATAAATTTAGATAGGTCATGAATATGACTTGAATTTACATGTTCTAAATATCCTTTAGATTTTAAGTATAAAGTTACCATAGAAATTGTAGTAATAGCGCTTACAAAAAAACTAGCAAATACATACCATCCAAATAAAGTACTAAACCAGTGTGGATCAAAAGACATTATCCAATCCCAAGCCATAATTGATTCTGAAACGATAAAGAATACTAAGAATCCAGCTGATAATTTAAAGTTCTTTTTGTAGAAAGTATCGTCATTAGCTTCATCTTGAGCTAAACAATTTTTTCTAGAAATATAACGGTATAAATTCCATCCTAATAAAAAGAATGCAGCTCTTGAGATCCAAAATGCAAAATTCAAATACCCTGATTTACCAGCGATAATTTCATCATAATTAGGATTTCCTTTTTCAGTAATACCTTCTGCCATCCATGCAAATAAATGATTTGATTCAAATAAATGCATTCCTGTAACGAATAATAATATAAAGAATATTACAGACCCAACAGGTAAATAAGCTGTAATTGCCTGCATAACTCTAAATAATACTGGAGACCATCCTGCTTGTGCAACTTGTTGAATTGCATAAAATGCAAGTACTCCAAGTGAAACTAACATGAAGAAAATACAAGCTACATATAAAGCAGCCCAAGGTTTATTTTGCAATTGGTGCAATACATGTTCTGCATGCTCTTCTTTTTCTTTTGCCAATTCTTCTGCGCTCTCATGGTGAGTAGCCGCTTTTTCTACTGCAACTTCTTCAGTTTTAGTAGTGTCAACTGCTGCAACTAAAGTATCATGTGCTACTGCTGTAGTATCTCTTGTCGCTGCTGCTTCTTCGTGTGTTGCTTCTGCATGTGATGCTTTTGCAGCTGGCATTGCAACAGCTTTAGCATCTTCTTTAACTGTTTCTGCATTATGCCCTTCGTGATGACTAGCAGCAATAATTGCTTCTACTTCTTCTAAAGTTTTTGGCGCAGTTAAAAACCCATACACAATACCTACTAATCCTAAAGTCATTAGAATAAGTGCAGTGGTTTTTAATTTTTTTGAAATTGTATACATATCTATAAGAATCTGTTTGTTCAAGTATTATAATTGTCCTTTTAGTTGCATTACATAGGCAGCAACCATCCAACGCTCTTGTTGGTCTAATTGATTGGCGTAAGAACCCATTGAGTTTAATCCGTAATTAATTACATGATTAATACTTCCTTGATTAATTACTCTATCAGCATAACTCGGAACTCCTAAGTATTTTCCTTGGGTAACTAAATTTCCTTTACCATCACCTGCAGTTCCATGGCAAATTGCACAATAGATATTATAAAGCTCTTCTGCTTTTTTCATATCAATTTTTGCAGGATCTAATGGAGAAGCTATATTGGCAGCCTTAACAGCATTATATGCCTCTGGAGTATTTGGAAATTCATAGGGTACATAGCCTCTTTTGACTGTTCCTACAGGTGGCAATTGGCCTTCTTTTCCTTGTAAACCATTTGGAGAATTAAATGCTGATGATTCTGAATAGGTTTCATAAGCAACCGATTCATACATGTTAGGCATGTATTGATAATTTGGAGCTCCATTATCCTTACAAGAAGAAAAGGAAATTACTATTCCTAATACTAATGCTATTTTTAATAAACTTTTCATGTCTGTTTAGTTCTTTTCAATTACTTTAACTTCTACAGCTCCTGTTTTTTTCAAGAAAGTAGTTAGTTCTTTTTCATTATCATTTACAGCAACTTCCATCAAGAAATGGTCATCTGTAGTTCTTACATCTGGATTTTCTGCTTGCTTGAAAGGCCATAATCTACTTCTCATATAAAAAGTAATAACCATTAAGTGGGCTGCAAAAAATACAGTCATTTCAAACATTACAGGCACGAATGCTGGCATGTTTTGAATGTAACTCATACTTGGCTTTCCTCCAATATCTTGAGGCCAATCTTGAATCATGATAAAATCCATCATAGTAATTGCTACTGTAAGTCCGATGCATCCGTAGATGAAAGCACAAATAGCTAATCGTGTTGATGGTAATCCCATTGCTTTATCCAATCCGTGAACCGGAAATGGAGTAAATACTTCTTCAATATGATGGTGTGCTTCTCTGGTTTGCTTTACAGCATCCATTAAAATATCATCATCATTGTATATAGCGTGTATAAATTTATTACTACTCATAACAACTATTAATGTTTATCTGAATGATTATTGTTTTCTCTTTCTCTTTTGTAATTTTCTCCAGATGATTTCAAGATTGTTTTCACCTCTGCTTGAGCAATCACTGGGAAAGTTCTAGCATATAATAAGAACAACACAAAGAAGAAACCAATAGTACCTGTAAAAATACCGATATCAATAAATGTAGGAGAGAACATTGTCCATGAAGATGGAAGGTAATCTCTGTGTAAAGAGGTAACGATAATTACAAAACGCTCAAACCACATACCGATATTTACCACAATTGAGATGATAAATGAGAACATGATACTAGTTCTTAATTTTTTAGACCACATAAATTGTGGAGAAAATACATTACAAGTCATCATTGACCAGTATGCCCACCAGTAAGGTCCTGTTGCTCTATTTAAGAATGCATATTGTTCGTATTCAACACCAGAGTACCATGCTACAAATAATTCTGTAATATAAGCAACCCCAACGATAGAACCTGTAATCATGATTACTATGTTCATTAATTCGATATGTTGAATAGTGATGTAAGCTTCAAGATTTGATACTTTTCTCATGATGATTAACAAGGTATTTACCATTGCAAATCCTGAGAATACCGCTCCAGCAACGAAGTATGGAGGGAAAATTGTAGTATGCCATCCTGGTACTATCGAAGTAGCAAAGTCCATAGATACAATAGTATGTACAGAAAGTACCAGTGGAGTAGCTAAACCTGCAAGTACTAAAGATACTTCTTCAAAACGTTGCCAATCTTTAGCTCTACCGCTCCATCCAAAACTTAAGATAGAATAAATTCTTTTTGTAAATGGAGTTACTGCTCTATCTCTTAACATAGCAAAATCAGGAAGTAAACCAGTCCACCAGAATACTAATGAAACTGAAAGGTACGTTGAAATTGCAAATACGTCCCAAAGTAACGGCGAATTAAAGTTAACCCATAATGATCCAAATTGATTAGGAATTGGTACTACCCAATAAGCCAACCATGGACGACCCATGTGTATGATTGGGAACAATCCTGCTTGTATCACCGAGAAGATGGTCATTGCTTCCGCAGAACGGTTAATAGCCATTCTCCATCTTTGACGGAAAAGTAACAATACTGCAGAAATTAAGGTTCCTGCGTGACCAATACCAACCCACCAAACGAAATTGGTAATATCCCATGCCCAACCTACTGTTTTGTTTAGTCCCCAAGAACCAATTCCAGTAGATATAGTATAAACGATACAGCCTATTCCCCAAAGGAAAGCTGCTAATGCGATTGAAAAAACGGTCCACCATTGTTTGTTTGCTCTACCTTCAACTGGGGCAGCAACATCTACAGTCACATCGTGATAATTTTTATCACCTATAACTAATGGTTTTCTAATGGGTGCTTCGTAGTGAGACGACATAATCCTTTATCTTGTTTCTTAATAATTCTTTTTATACTAGGTATTTCTAACTTTTACGTGATAGAAAACGTTTGGTTTAGTTCCAACATGCTCTAATAAATGATACATTCTTTTGTCTTCAGATAACTTAGCAACAGAAGACTCTTTATCATTTACATCGCCAAATTTCATTGCTCCAGAAGAACAAGCATTTGAACAAGCTGTTTGGAATTCACCATCTTTAATTTCTCTTCCATCTCGTTTTGCGTCAAGAATAGTTTTTTGTGTCATTTGGATACACATAGAACATTTTTCCATAACCCCACGAGAACGAACGTTAACATCTGGGTTGATAACCATACGACCTAAATCGTCATTCATATGGTAATCAAATTCGCTGTTATTATTGTATAAGAACCAGTTAAAACGACGAACTTTATACGGACAGTTGTTAGCGCAGTAACGAGTACCAACACATCTGTTGTATGCCATTTGGTTTTGACCTTGACGACCGTGAGATGTTGCAGCAACTGGACATACAGTTTCACATGGTGCGTGGTTACAATGTTGACACATTACTGGTTGGAAAGCCACTTGTGGATTGTCTGCAGGGTGTTCCATGCTTCCAAATCCTCCTAATGAACCTTTTTCTCCAAATAATCCGTCAAAGTTTTCTTTTTTCTCATTATCTCCAGCAAAAGTATCTTCAGATGAATAGTATCTATCAATACGCAACCAGTGCATATCACGACTTCTTCTTACTTCTGATTTACCAACTACTGGAACATTGTTTTCAGCATGACAAGCAATAACGCAAGCCCCACAACCTGTACAAGCATTTAAATCGATAGACAAGTTAAAGTGATGTCCGATTGAACGATCAAATGATTCCCATAAATCTACTTTAGTTGCTTCTACTTCTTTGTGATCTAAAGAAACCATGGGAACTGGATTCCATTCTTTAGCATCTTTAGTGTTGAAAATTTCAAGTGTAGTTTCTCTAACGATGTCTCCTCTACCCATTAAAGTTTTTTGTGATTGAACACAAGCAAACTCATGCTCTCCACTTCCTTTAGTAAGTGTAGCCGATTGAACATTATTAAAGTTATTGTATAACAAGTACGCATTTACACCCACTTGCATTTCTTCTTTTAATGAAGCTTTTTTACCATATCCAAGTGCTAAACCTAAAGTGCCTTTAGCTTGTCCTGGTTGAACAATTACGGGTACATTTTCAAGTTTAACACCATTTACTGTTAATGAAGCATAACTTCCGTTAAGACCACCATTAGCAACGATTTTGTTCTCTAATTCTAATTTAGTTGCGTCAGCTTGAGAAACAGTAACATAATTATCCCAAGATACTCTAGTAATTGGATCTGGAAACTCTTGTAACCATGGATTGTTAGCTTGTTGTCCATCTCCTAAACCTGTTTTAGTATACAATACTAATTCGAAGTCTTTAGAAGTAGTCGCTTTTGCTAAAACAGCAGCTGCACCACTATAATCAGCAGTACCACCTGTAATTGCAGTAGCTCCAGAAACAACTAATCCATCATGTAACACTTTATTCCAAGTACTTCCTACAATATAAGAAGCAGCAGTAGCTTTTACATAATCATAATAAGTACCCGCAACACCATTCCAAGTCATTAAAGCTTCTTGAAATTGTTTAGTATTGAATAAAGGTCTGATTGTAGGTTGAACCAAAGAGTAAGTCCCTTTAGTTAATGTATGGTCATTCCAAGACTCTAAATAATGAGGGGCAGCAGCAGCTATTTTAACTACTTCTGCAGTTTCATCTTCTTTTAGAGAAAAGGCAACTGATGTTTTTACTTTTTTAAGACCCGCTACAAAAGCGCTGCTGTTTGCTAAAGTATAAACCGGATTTACACCATTCATAATTAAAGTGTGAACTGAACCCGAATTCATATCAGCAATTAATTGCGCAACTTTTTCATTAGATCCTTTACGAATTAATCTTGCTCCAGCTGTTGCTAATGCTTCACTTTTAAGTACTTGATTGATTGCTAAAACTAATAACTGAGCGTTTTTATCTTGAATTCCAGAAACTAAAAGTCCTTTGCTTCCAGCAGCTTTCAACTGATTGGCAGCTTTTACAACTTCCGCTTCATTTTCTATCTTGCCTGTAGCTACTGAAGATCCTGTAATTATATTATATATTTTAACTAATGCAAGTTTTTGATTTGCAATAGACATTGGCACTCTTTTATCTGCAGCAGCACCCGAAAGTGTCATGTTTGCTTCAAATTGAAAATGCTTAGACATTTTACCTGCTTGAGGTACTCTACCTTTTGCATATCCAGAATCATAACTACCCCCTTGCCAATCTCCTAAGAAATCTGCATCAAGTGCAACTATGGTATTTGCTTTTGAAAAGTCATAATCGGCAAGTGCTCTTTCACCATAAACAGCTTCAAAAGCATCTAAAGCAGCAGATTCTGAAACTGCATCATAAACAACATGTTTTGCTGTTGGATTCTTAGCAATGAAATCAGCAATTAATCTTTCAGAAGAAGGACTTGCTAATGTATTCGTTAACAATACAACTTGTTTACCTTTACTTTTAGCATCCGCTAGACTTGCTTTAACAGCAGCGTTTACTTCGCTCCATGTAGCAGATTTAGCATCTATTTTAGGAGATTTAAGTCGCATGCTATCATATAATGACAATACAGAAGCGTGAACTCTTGCATTGGCAGCAAACTTAGATCCTTCAATACTATTGTTTTCAATTTTAATTGGACGACCTTCTCTTGTTTTTACTAAAAGGTTTGCAAAATCAAATCCATCAAACATAGTAGTTGCATAAAAATCTGCAACACCCGGAATGATTGTATCTGGCTGAACCACATATGGGATTGATTTGTGAACTGGTCCTTCACAAGCAGCTAGCGAAGCAGCAGCCGTGGTAAAACCAACGTACTTTAAGAAATCACGACGAGTAGTTGATGAAGAAGCTAATGAATCTTTATCTGAAAGAAAATCTGAAGTTGGAATTTCTTCAATAAATTCATTATTTCTTAGCGTCTCAACAATAGAACTATTTTCGTTTAGTTCCTCAACACTTTTCCAGTATTTTTTGTTAGATGACATCGTATATATATATATTTAGATCTTAATAATTTGATTAATAGTGACACTTACCACATTCTAAACCTCCCATTTGTGCTGCAGTCAATTTGTCTACACCATATTTTTTAGAAAGTTCTTTGTGAATTTTATCATAGTAAGCATTTCCTTCCATTTTAACTTCGGTTTGACGGTGACAATCAATACACCATCCCATTGTTAATGGAGCAAATTGTTTTTGCACTTCGTATGTTTGAACCGGTCCGTGACATTTTTGACACTCAATACCAGCAACAGTTACGTGTTGTGAGTGATTGAAATAAGCAAAGTCTGGTAAATTATGAATTCTTACCCATTTAACTGGTTGTGTTTTACCGGTGTATTTAGTTCCATCCCAACCCACTGCAGCATATAATTTTTTGATTTCATTGTCATAAAATGCTTTAGTGTGTCCATCTACAGTTGAAGTAGTGTCTGAAACTTCTGAAATGTTTTTATGACAATTCATACATACATTTAATGAAGGAATTCCAGCATTTTTACTTACTCTAGCTGATGAGTGGCAATATTTACAATCAATTTTATTATTACCAGCGTGAATACGGTGTGAATAATGAATTGGTTGAATTGGCGCATAATCTTGGTCAACACCAACTTGCATGAAGAATCCATACATGAAGTAAGCACTTGCTAAAAGGAATACAATAGCAGAAACAACCATTAAAAATTGATTTTTTGCAAAAGCTTTCCAGATAGGTATAGTTGCCTCCTTTTTAGCTACTTCAATTCCGTTAGCTTTTGCAATTTTAGTTAACACATTGTTAACTAAGAATAACATAATTACCAACATTAACATTACTAAGGATAGCGCGCCAAGAATAATATCATTTGAAATTCCGCTTTCGTTTGTAGTAGTTGCGCCAGGTGCAGCTGCTGCTGCGACAGGAACTTCTGCCTTAACCTCATCGGTGTAGGCTATGATATTATCAATATCTGTATTTGATAATTGAGGAAAAGCTGTCATTACTGAAGGCTTGTATTGCTCCCAAAGTTTAACTGCAGCTGCATCACCAGATTTAATTAAGGCAGAGCTATTTTTTATCCAACTATAAAGCCATTCTTTTTTATGACGAGCAGAAACTCCTCTAAGAGCTGGACCTGTCATAGCCTTGTCTAAATTGTGGCATGCTGCACAATTTGTGTTGAATAATTCTTTTCCTTTTACTGCATCTGCTCCTCCTGCGGCAGGAGCTGCATCAGCTTTCATTGCAGGAGCATCTGCTGCAGGAGCTGCTGGTGTAGCAGCTGCAGGTGGTGCTGTTTGCGCGAATGTTGACAAGGAGATCGTTAGCAATACCGCTAACCCAAATGAATAAATTCTGGAAATCGAATTATGGTTACCCACTTTTTTCATATTATAAAATGATTATCGACTAAATTGTGATTGATTTTATGTAATTTAAAACCCAATTCACTTATTTAAAAACTTGAGCAAAAATACAATATATGAACTATTCTCAAAACCCAAAAATATCTTAATTTATAATTTATACTAATTCTAAATAATAAAAGAGTTTTATTTCTTTTGAGAAGTTTTACATTTGCATTAAAATCAATTAATTATGAGTTTTATAACAAAAATTAGCTATTCAAAGTGCTTTTATATTTTTCTAATATTTATAAATTTTAACACATTAATTGCTCAAAAAATTACGGTAACGCAAGATCCAAAAATTGAACAATTACTATCGGAAAAAAGAAAAGTAAATTCCTCAATTACAATTAATAATCCATTTAAAATTCAAATTTTTAATGGCTCGAGTGAAGAGTCGAAAAAAATCTTGATTCAGTTTAAAAAGGAGAATAAAGATTACGATGCCACTATAGTTTTTAGCACTCCGATATATAAAGTATGGATAGGTAATTTTAAATCAAGAATTGAAGCCGAACGAAATTTGAATCTTATAAAGAAAAAATACCCTAATGCAATAATAATTAAGCCAAATAAATAACAAAAAATCCCGATTACTCGGGATTTTTTATGCTTTAAACATATAACTATTTCAGTTTTTTCTTCACCTCTACTTCTTGGAAAGCTTCGATAATATCCAATTGTTCGATGTCGTTGTAGTTTTTAATTTGAATACCGCAATCGTAACCTTTTGCAACTTCTTTTACATCGTCTTTAAATCGTTTTAATGCAGTAAGTTCACCGGTGAATACCACAACTCCTTCGCGGATGATTCGTATTCTAGAGTTTCTAAATATTTTACCATCAGTAACCATACAACCTGCAATAGTTCCCACTTTCGAGATTTTGAAAGTTTCTCTAATTTCGGCTGTACCTGTAATTTCTTCTTTCATTACTGGCGATAACATGCCTTCCATTGCGTCTTTCAAGTCATCAATTGCATCGTAGATGATCGAGTAATTACGGATGTCGATTTCTTCTTTATCAGCAAGTTGTCTTGCATTTCCAGCAGGACGCACATTAAATCCGATAATAATCGCATCGGATGCAGAAGCTAACATAACATCAGTTTCTGTAATTGCTCCAACTCCTTTATGAATAATATTGATTTGAATTTCTTCGGTAGATAATTTCAAGAAGGAATCAGATAATGCTTCAACAGAACCATCCACATCACCTTTAAGGATTATATTCAATTCTTTAAATTGTCCTAAAGCAATACGACGACCAATTTCGGCAAGCGTAATGTGTTTTTGTGTACGGACAGATTGTTCACGCATTAATTGTGTCCGCTTAGCAGCAATTTGTTTTGCTTCTCTTTCGTCTTCAAAAACATTAAATTTATCTCCTGCAGTTGGCGCGCCATCAAGACCTAATATAGATATAGGCGTTGCTGGACCTGCAACTAAAATATTATTTCCTCTTTCATCATGCATGGCTTTAACCTTACCATGATTTTTACCGGCTAATACATAATCTCCTACTTTTAATGTCCCCGCTTGTACTAAAATAGTTGAAACATATCCTCTACCTTTATCCAATTGCGCTTCTACAACTGTACCTACAGCAGGTTTATTTGGATTGGCTTTTAATTCTAATAACTCCGCTTCTAATAATACTTTTTCTAGAAGTTCTTTTATCCCAGTACCAACTTTTGCAGAAATATCTTGAGATTGGTATTTTCCACCCCAATCTTCAACAAGTAAATTCATACCTGCTAATTGTTCTTTAATTTTTTCTGGATTAGCTGCTGGTTTATCAATTTTGTTAATAGCAAAAATCATTGGAACTCCTGCTGCTTGAGCGTGAGCAATAGCTTCTTTAGTTTGAGGCATGATGTCATCATCGGCTGCAGCCACAATAATAGCAATATCTGTAACTTGAGCACCACGCGCACGCATTGCGGTAAACGCTTCGTGACCCGGTGTGTCAAGGAAAGTGATTTTTTGTCCGTTGTCTAATTGTACTGCATAAGCACCAATATGTTGTGTAATTCCTCCAGATTCTCCTGCAATTACATTTTCTTTACGGATGTAATCCAATAAAGAGGTTTTACCGTGGTCAACATGACCCATAACGGTAACAATTGGAGCACGAGTAACTAAGTCTTCTTCTCTATCTTCAACAACTTCAATTGCTTCTTCAATATCCGTAGTAATGAATTCTACTTCATAACCAAACTCATCTGCAACAATTGAAAGTGTTTCAGCGTCCAAACGTTGGTTCATGGTAACCATAATTCCTAAAGACATACAAGCTCCAATAACTTTAGTAATTGGTACATCCATCATAGAGGCAACCTCTCCTACAGTAACAAATTCAGTAACTTTAATGGTTTTACTTCCTTCTTCTATAGCTCTTTGCTCCTCATCCGTACGCTGACGGTGGGTATCTCTTTTATCTCTTCTGTACTTGGCTGCTTTAGATTTATTTCCTTTTCCTTGCAGTCTTTCTAGTGTTTCTTTAATTTGGTTTTTAACCTCTTCTTCGGTTGGCTCAACTTTTTGAACAATTGCAGGTCTATTAACTTTTTGGAAGCCTCCTCCTCCTGGTTTATTTGCAGTAAATTTATTTCCTCCTGCACCAGCTGGTCTATTAGCTCCACCTGGAGTTCCTTGCCCTTCTCCTGGTTTTGGCGGAATTCTTTTACGCTTGTTTTTATTTGCATCTGTCTTACTTCCGCTATTAATTTTTGGAGTTTCCTCTTTTTTCTTAGGTTTATTAAATTGAGCTAAATCAATTTTTTGACCTGTTAATACTGGACCAGTAAGATTTTGATATTGTGTAGCATGTGTTTCATCGATTACTTCTGATGTACTTTCTATTGCTTCATTTACTGGAGTAATAACTTCTGCTTTGACAGTCTTTTTTTCACTTACTGTTTCTGCTTTTTTAGTAGCAGGTTTTTTGTCTGATTCTGATTTTGAAGCAGCAGCTGCTTTTTGATTTAAATCAATTTTACCGATTTGTTTAGGCCCTGCAACAACAGTTTTAGCTTTTATTAGCTCTGCTTGTTGACGGGCTTCATCTAGCTTTCTTTTGTCTTCTATTTCTTTTTCTCTTTCTACACGAAGTGCTTCCTTTTCCTTCTTAATTTCTTCGCTAATTCCTTTAGAAGCTTCTTTATTGCCTTTATCTCCGGCAAATTGATTTTGAAGAATATCAAATTCATTGCTGGATATCTTAGCGTTTGGATTGGCGTCAATAGCGATACCCTTATCCTTAAGATAATCGACAGCTCTATCTAAGGAAATGTTTAACTCCCTTAAAACTTTGTTTATTCTAATATTTCTTTCTTCAGACATAAAATCTTTTGTAAATTCTTATTTATATTGGTGAAAAATTAGTCTTCAAACTCCTCTTTCAATATGCGCATTACTTCTTGAATAGTTTCTTCTTCTAGATCAGTTCTTCTTGCTAAATCGGCAACATCTTGTTTCAAAATACTTCTTGCAGTATCCAAACCAATTTTTGCAAATTCATCAATGATCCAACCATCAATTTCATCAGAGAATTCTGTTAATTCAACATCGTCATCTTCTACGGTGCTTCCTTCTCTAATTACATCTAATTCGTATCCTGTTAATTGACCAGCCAATTTAATGTTTTGTCCTCCACGACCAATTGCTTTAGAAACTTCTTCCAGTTTTAAAAACACTTCGGCATGCTTTGTTTCTTCGTTAATTTTAACAGAAGATACTTTTGCAGGACTCAAAGCTCTAGAAATTAATAAGGTTGGGTTAGTGGTATAGTTAATTACATCAATATTTTCGTTTCCTAATTCACGAACAATTCCATGAATACGAGACCCTTTCATACCAACACATGCTCCAACTGGATCAATTCTATCATCATAAGAATCAACAGCTACTTTTGCTTTTTCACCAGGAATTCTTACTACTTTTTTAATCATAATTAAACCGTCAAAAACTTCTGGAATTTCTTGTTCAAATAATTTTTCTAAGAAAACTTCAGCAGTTCTAGACATAATTATTTGAGGTTTATTTCCTTTTAGTTCTACGCTTTCAATAATACCTTTTACATTATCTCCTTTACGGAAGAAGTCAGAAGGAATTTGTTTTTCTTTTGGTAATACAATTTCGTTCCCTTCATCATCAATCAAAATAACTACTCTTGGACGCACATGATGTACTTCGGCAGTATATATCTCGCCAATAATATCTTTAAATTGCTTGTAAAGATTGTTGTTGTCGTGCTCATGTATCTTAGAAATAAGATTTTGGCGTAAAGCCAAAATAGCTCTTCTTCCTAAGTCTATTAATTTCACTTCTTCAGAAACTTCTTCACCAATTTCAAAATCGGCTTCAATTTTTCTAGCTTCAGTTAAGGTAATTTCCTCATTTTCTAAATCTAAATCTTCGTCGGCAACGATAACTCTTCTTCTCCAAATTTCCATATCTCCTTTATCGGGATTTATGATAATATCAAAATTGTCATCAGAACCATACTTCTTTTTTAAAGCGTTTCTAAAAACATCTTCTAAGATCGCCATAAGCGTAACTCTGTCAATAAGTTTATCATCTTTAAACTCTGAGAACGAGTCGATTAATGCAATATTCTCCATCTATTCTA
This sequence comes from Flavobacterium psychrophilum, assembly GCA_945872875.1. Lineage (GTDB taxonomy): Bacteria > Bacteroidota > Bacteroidia > Flavobacteriales > Flavobacteriaceae > Flavobacterium > Flavobacterium psychrophilum_N. The sequence goes on along the minus strand of CAMCBB010000003.1, from coordinate 20,072 downwards.
TTAATTAAAATTTACTGTAACAACTGCTTGTTTTATTTCGTTATATGGTATTTCTTGGTTTTTTAAAACCGTTTCTTTCCCTTTTCCTATTTTTTTTGGTTCTCTAGCTTCCCATGAAAGCACTATTTTGGTATCATCTGCAGCGGTAAGTGCTGCTTCAATAGTGGCCTCATTTGTTTTAACTATTAAAGTTCTTCCAATATTTTTTATGTATTGTCTAACCAACTTTAATGGTGATCCCACGCCAACCGAGGCTACTTCTAATGCATAATCTTGAGCTTCTCTGTCTAAATTGCCTTCTATAGCTCTTGTTACATCAATGCAATCCTGCAGCGTTACTCCGTTATCACCGTCCAAAGTTACAACAATTTTATAACTATCTGAAATTGAAATGTCTATCAAAAAAAGACTGGGCTTTTCTAACAAACTGTTATTTAATTGTTGTTCTACCTGCTCTTTAAATGTCATAATATTTATAAAAAGAGGGAAGCAGTGCTTCCCTCATTATACCATTATTGTTTAATAACGGTGCAAATATAGAAAAATATTTTATAATTAAATCAAAGGCTTTTATATTTTTTTGTACCTTTAATGTAATATTTGGTATATAAAATGATAATAATAATAAATCTACAATCATGAAAAAAATTCTAATTCCTACCGACTTTTCAAAAAACGCTGAATATGCCTTAAAAGTGGCCGCTCAAATTGCCAAAAAAAATAATGGAGAAATCATATTATTACACATGTTAGAACTACCTTCACAAGGAAGTGATGCAATAGGCTCTGGTAGTGACATTCCGGAAATTATGTTTTTCAAAAATGCTGCCATCAATAAATTAGAAGAATTAATGGATTCTGATTTTTTAGACGGAATCAAAGTTTCTGAAATCATTCAATTTGAAATTGCATTTGACGGAATTTTAAAAATAAGTCAAAAAAATGATGTTGATCTTATAGTTATGGGTTCTCATGGAGCTAGTGGCTATAAAGAAATGTTTATCGGTTCTAATGCCGAAAAAGTTGTACGCAACTCAGAAGTGCCTGTATTAATAATTAAACAAAAGGAAGATAATTTTCAAGTGAATGATTTTGTTTTTGCTTCTGATTTTTCTGATGAAATAAAAGCGCCATTTAGTAAAGTAGTAAATTTTGCTAATAAATTTGATGCAACTTTACACTTAGTAACTGTTAACACTCCGAATGATTTTAAATCAACAGGAGTAGCACAAGAAACAATGGATAATTTCTTGAAGGGATTCAATGTAAAAAAAGTAGTTACTCATATCTATAACGAATCTAATGTTGAAAAAGGAATTTTAAATTTTGCAAACAGCATCAATGCCGATCTTATTGGAATGAGCACGCACGGAAGAAAAGGCCTTTCTCACTTCTTTAACGGAAGCATCAGCGAAGACTTAGTAAACCACGCTAAACGACCTGTAGTTACTTTTAAAATCTAATTGGATTTTTCTACAATAAAAAAAGCCCTCAAGTAGAGGGCTTTTTATAATGTGTAATTTATAAAAACAAAAAACTCCTCAATTTCTTGAGGAGTTTTTCTGTTGGTCTACTAGGACTCGAACCTAGAAAGACTGCACCAAAAACAGTTGTGTTACCATTACACCATAGACCAATAAGCGCTATTGCGGGTGCAAATTTAATATAAATTTCATTTAAAGCAAATATTTCCTTAAATATTATTGAAAAAAAGGACATTTATTTCATTACTTTCAATATGTAGGTAATAATCAAATTTATAATTAAGAATAAATTAGAAAATTATGTTAACCCATGCTAGTTTACATAAAAAAATAGTTTCTTTGCAGGTAAATTTAGAAGACCTATTATATGACAACATTTAACTTTAAAAAGTGGAATAACATTACCGGTTGGACTGCTTTTGCTATTGCGTTAATCACCTATTCCTTAACGGTAGAACCTACCATGAGTTTTTGGGATTGTGGAGAATATATTGCAACCGCTGCCAAACTTGAAGTAGGACACCCTCCTGGAGCGCCTTTGTTTCAAATGCTTGGCGCCTTTTTTGCTATGTTTGCAATGAGCAAAGAATCTGTAGCATTAATGGTTAATATGATGTCGGTAATTTCGAGTGCATTCACCATTTTGTTTCTTTTTTGGTCTTCTACTATTTTATTAAAGAAAATCGTTTCTTCCTACACTGAAATCAACAAAGACAACAGCATCGCTATTTTAGGAAGTTCTTTTGTTGGCGCGTTAACCTTTACCTTTTCGGATAGCTTTTGGTTTAATGCCGTAGAGGCCGAAGTATATGCCATGGCCATGTTGTTAATTGCTTTGCTATTATGGTTGGGCTTGCGTTGGGAACAAGAAATGCACGAGCCAAAAGGAAACAAATGGCTGTTGTTAATTAGCTTAGTTGTTGGATTATCATTTGGAGTCCACTTTATGGCGCTTTTAACCATTCCGTCTATTGGATTTTTATATTTCTTTAAAAACTACAAGAAAATTACAGTTACCAATTTCATTTTGGCAAATGTGATTATAGTTGCGGTTTTACTTTTTATATTCAAACTCTTATTACCTTATTCTTTGGCTTTCTTCGGAAAAATCGAAATATTTATGGTAAACAATATGGGCTTGCCTTTTAATTCGGGTACCATTAGCGCAATACTACTTATAGTTGCTTTTTTCTATTTCGGATTAAAATACACGCGCGCTAACAATCACCCAACTTCCAACACAATATTATTATGTATCCTATTTGTATTAATAGGATTCTCAACTTGGATCATGTTACCTGTTCGTGCCAATGCCAATACACCTATTAATGAAAACAAACCATCCGATGCTGCGGAGGTTTTAGCCTATTACAATAGAGAGCAATATGGTGTGAATCCATTGTTTTATGGCCCACAATATACTGATGCATTTGCAGGGTTAGATCCAAACAATCCCTACATAGATAAAGCGCCTAACTATGAGAGAAATTATGAATCGGGTAAATATGAAATTGTAAACAATTACAAAAATGCCGAACAAAACACCGATGATGCGCACAAAGCGATATTACCTAGAATGTGGAGCACCGAAAATATTCAAGGGTATATCAACTTTACTGGAGTTCCAAAATTTACAATTAAAGAAGATTATTCAGAAGAAAAAGAACTAATTGATATTGTATCTGAATTTCGTCAAGCTTATGCGTCACACAAAATTGATAACGAAGGATATGTTTCTTTCTTAAAAGCCTATGGCGATTATTTAGATGTTGAAAAACCTTCTGCTTTATCTAATTTAAGTTTCATGATTGAATACCAATTTGGTTACATGTATGGTCGCTATTTACTTTGGAACTTTGTTGGAAGACAAAATGACAACCAAGGAAGATACGACAACCTTGACGGAAATTGGATGAGCGGAATAAAATACATTGACGAAGTACATTTAGGATCGCAAGAACACATTAGCCCAGATGTATTAAATAACAAAGGAAGAAACTTTTATTATTTTATTCCATTTTTCATAGGTCTATTAGGTTTAATGTATCATGCACAAAGAGACCTAAAAAGCTTTTATGTTCTTTTAGTATTATTCTTATTTACAGGATTGGCATTAAAAATATACTTAAACGAGCGCCCTTTTGAACCACGCGAGAGAGATTATGCCTTAGTAGGTTCGTTTTATGTATTTGCTATGTGGGTGGGATTTGGTGTGTATGCCATCTACGAAATGATCAAAGAAAAAGTTGCCTCTAAATTGGTAGGACCAGTAGTTATTGCCTCAACATTACTTGTTGCTCCAATATTAATGGCTACTCAAAACTGGGATGACCACGACCGTTCAGGAAAATACACGGCTATTGCAATGGCTAAAAATTACCTAGATTCTTGTGATCAAAACGGAATACTATTTACCATTGGAGATAACGACACCTTCCCGCTTTGGTATGCGCAAGAAATTGAAGGTTATAGAACTGATGTGAAAATTGTATGTACTAGTTTATTAATGACCGATTGGTATATCGATCAAATGAAAATGAAAACATACAAATCAGATGGGTTGCCAATTTCATTTAACCACCAACAATATGTTGCAGATAATAGAGATGTCATTATTTTCAATAAAAAGGTAGATAGCAGATGGGATTTAAAAGATTTTATTGAATTTGGAAAAAGAGAAGACACTTTATCTCAAGTAGAAATGGAAAGCGGTCACCGTTTGCATTTCTTCCCAACTAACAAGGTGCGTTTTCAAGTTGACAAAAAGAATGTGATTGCAAATAAAATTGTAAATCCGGCATTAAATGATTCTATTGTTCCGTTTATTGATATTGATATAAAAGGCGGCGCATTATACAAAAATCGTTTGATCATGTTGGATATATTAAACAACAATAAATGGAAGCGTCCAATTTATTTTAGTCCAGGAAGCTTTGGCGATGACGACTATTTATGGATGAAGGATTACCTTCAAATGGATGGAATGGTTTATAAATTAGTTCCAATTAAAACTCCAGTAAACGAAGACGATTACCCAGATATGGGAAGATTAGACACGGATAAAATGTATCAATTGGCAATGCATTGGTTTTGGGGTAACGGTGAAAGCACTAAAATATACCACGACCCAGAAACTAGAAGAAATGCTATTTCCTACAGAACTAATCTTTCTCGATTAACTAAGCAATTAATTGCCGAAGGTAAATTGGCCAAAGCCAAGAAAATAATTGACCTTGCAGTTACAAAAACTCCTGTTGATTATTATGGTTATTACCTTACTTTAGAACCATTTGTATCTGGTTATTATGAAATTGGACAAAAAGAAAAAGCAAGAGAATTAGTTGGAAAACTAATGAACAAATACAAAGAAGAGCTATTGTATTACAGTACATTCACATTTGCTGATCAAAGCTTTATGGCCGAAGATATTGTAAGAGCAATTGAGCGTTACAGAAGCTTGCTTTTAGTAATTAAAGAGCATGGAGACATCGAGCTTTACAATAAAAGCAAAGGTGAATTTAATGCCAGTAATGGACGTTTTTCCAGATTTCAAAGAGAAAATGAGTAAATAAAAATAGAATTAATTAAATGCCAGTAATTTTATTATTGGCATTTTTTTTATTTATTTTTGAAATATGAAGTTACGCTGGATCAAAACCCATTGGTTAATAAAAAAGATATTCTCAAACTATATTTGGGATATTCCCAATAACGAAAATAAGGTCTACTTAACTTTTGATGATGGACCAACTCCAGAAATCACTAATTGGACACTTAACGAATTACAAAAGTACGAGGCCAAAGCAACCTTCTTCTGTATAGGGGATAATTTAAGAAAATATCCTGAAATTTATAAAGAGATTATTCAAAAGGGGCATGCCATAGGAAATCACACCTTTAATCATTTAAACGGCTGGAAAACCAATACGCAAACCTATATTGAAAACGCAAATTTATTTGAAACCGAATTAAATAAAATTGACAAAAGCACCTGCAACTTATTTCGACCACCTTACGGCAAAATAAAGTCCTCACAAGCAAATATCTTAAAAAAGAGTGGCTATAAAATAATTATGTGGGATGTACTTAGTGCCGATTATGACCAAACCATTTCTCCTCAAGAATGTTTAGAAAATGTGCTAAAAAATATAAATAGTGGAAGCATTATCGTTTTTCACGACAGCATAAAAGGATTTAAGAACTTGGAATTTGTACTGCCAAGAACTCTTGAATTCATAAAGAATAGAGGATATATTTGCGAAGTATTGAACTAAACTTGTTCTTGCACTAAACCAATAATGGTATTGGCATCTAACTCGCCCGATTGACGCCAAATCATTTGACCCGACTTGTAAATCATTAAAGTTGGTAGTCCTTTAATGCGAAGTGCTTCGGCCAATTCTTGATTTTTATCCACATCAATTTTAATTACTTTTGCTTTATCTCCAAGGGCTGCCGCAACATCTCTGATAACAGGATGCATCGAAATAGAAGATTCATTCCACTCGGTGTAAAAATCAATTAACACTGGAACTTGAGCATTTATAAGTTCTCCAAATTTTGACATAAAACCAAAATATTTTATTTTCTTTAGCTAAAAAAAGAAATATTATAGTACAAATGTAGCATTTTTAAATAATTATACTAAATTTTAACCTTTTTTTAGTTCAATTACAGTGATTTCTGGCATAATTCCTACTCTCCCCGGGTAAGCATGGTAACCAAAACCCCGATTTACATAGATATATTTGCCCGATTTTTCATACAAACCAGCCCATTGTTCATAAACATATTGTGCTGGACTCCATTTTAAAAATCCCGGAATTTCAATCCCAAATTGCAATCCGTGCGTATGGCCCGAAAGCGTTAAATGAAAATCTTTTGTATGAGAATTCACCTCTGCATCCCAATGGCTTGGATCGTGACTCATTAATATTTTAAAATCCTCTTTTAATAAACCTTCCGAAGCTTTGTTTAGATCCCCAGCTTTCTTGAAGTGTCTTCCCCAATTTTCAACACCAACAACAGCTATTTTACTATTACCTTTTGTAATGAAAGTGTGTTCATTTAGCATTAAATCAAAACCAATTTTGCCATAAAGTTCTTTAATAGCATGAAAGTTGGCTTCTTTGTCTTTTTCCGATTTCCAATCTACATATTCGCCATAATCATGATTTCCTAAAACAGAAAATTTACCATATATATGTGGTCGAATTTTATTGAAAGTAGTTATCCATGGGATCATTTCTTTAGCATGTGTATTCACAATGTCGCCTGTAAACAAAATCATATCGGAAACTTGTTCATTTATTAAGTCAATTGCATAATTGATCTTATCCGGATTGTCAAAACTACCACTGTGTACATCAGAAATTTGTGTGATTTTAAACCCGTCAAATTCATCTGGTAGATCAGGAAAAAATATTTGTTGGGTAATCACCTTATAGTTATATTTTCCTAATGTCATTCCGTAAATTAAAGAAGTAAACGGGATAGCTGCTAAGCCAAGAGCAATCTGAGTCACAAATTTTCGTCTATCGGGTAAAAAAGCAGTAGTGCTAGAAGTACTAGAAAAACGATTTACAATTCCGTATAAAACTCTGTAAACATCTTCTATAAACAATATCAAAGTAATTACAATTTTAGGCAATACTACTAGTAACAATAGTCCTAATGTAAACATAGACATTTGGGTTTGCCCAACACTACGATCAAATTTAGAAAACTGGTAGCCAATAAATAAAATTGCTCCTACAGAAATAATTATATAACTCCATAATACCCATTTTACTTTGGTAAATGTTTTCACTGCTTGAAAAACATAAAGTTCCAATATTAGAACCATCGATAAAAAGAGTAGCAAGCGAAAAATCATAAAAAAAATTTTAGCAAAAGTAAAAATGATTATTCTTACAAAACATAAATTTTAGTTAATCTTTATTATTATATTTATTTATTAAAAACTATTTTTGTTTCGGAAGCATAAATTTCATTTACAATTCCACCACAATAAGAATTTCATTTACTTTTTAATCACAAAAAATGTCTCAAAAACGACTTTATTTACTTGATGCTTACGCGTTAATATTTCGCGGTTATTTTGCTTTTATAAAAAACCCAAGAATCAATTCGAAAGGAATGGATACTTCAGCCATAATGGGATTTATGAATGCCCTAATGGATGTTATAAAACGAGAAAAACCAGATCATTTAGCAGTTGCTTTTGATAAAGGCGGTAGCGATTACCGTTTTGAAATGTATCAAGAATACAAAGCTCACCGAGACGAAACGCCCGAGGCAATAAAAATTGCAGTGCCCTACATTCAAGAATTGCTTCGCGCCATGCACATTCCCATTATTGAAAAGCCAGGATTTGAAGCCGATGACTTAATTGGAACTATTGCTAAACAAGCTGAAAAAGAAAATTTTAAAGTTTTTATGGTTACACCCGATAAAGATTTTGCGCAATTAGTTTCTGAAAATATTTTTATGTACAAACCAGCCCGAATGGGTAACGACATTGAAATATGGGGGATTCCTGAAGTTTTAGCCAAATTTGAAATTGAAAGACCCGAACAAGTAATTGATTATCTTGGAATGATGGGGGATTCTGCCGATAATATTCCGGGATTTCCGGGTGTTGGTGAAGTAACAGCCAAAAAACTATTAAAGGAATTTGGTACCATGGAAAACCTTTTGGAAAACACAGACAAACTAAAAGGGGCTCTTAAAGACAAAATTGAAAACAATAAAGAACTCGGAATATTATCAAAAAAACTTGCTCGTATTTTATTGGATTGTCCCGTTACTTTTAATGCCCCCGACTATGAATTATCAAAACCAGATGTAGAAAAAACAGATGCTCTTTTTCAAGAATTAGAGTTCCGTCAAATGAAAGCACAGTTTGATAAATTTTTTGGTACTGGAAAAGATTACGATGAAATTGAAACCAATGAAGTGACCTCCCAAACCAATGAAGCTGCACCAAGAAAAGCGCCTGTAAAAAGATCGCATGAAGATCAATTTGATCTGTTTGGGTTTTCGGATGAAGATGCCGACGGAGGATTGGTTGCACATTCAAATTATGCTACCTTAGAAACTACCGAACACTTTTATCAAACAGTACAAGGTGACTTGCCGGTGAAGTTATTATTACAAAATTTGATGCTTCAAACTTCAGTGTGTTTTGACACCGAAACAACCGGAATTGATTCTTTAAATGCAGAGTTAGTAGGAATGTCTTTTTCTTATGAAAAAGGAAAAGCTTTTTATGTGCCTTTTTCAGAAAACAGAGCAGAAGCACAGCAATTAGTAGATAAATTCAAGCCATTTTTTGAAAATGAAAACATTGAAAAAATAGGTCAGAATATAAAATATGATTTGAAAATATTATCAAATTATGGAGTCCAAATCAAAGGAAAATTATTTGACACCATGATTGCGCATTATTTAATTAATCCCGACATGCGCCATAATATGGATGTTTTATCGGAAACCTATTTAAAATACTCCCCTAAATCTATTGAAGATTTAATTGGCAAGAAGGGTAAAAATCAAAAATCAATGCGCGATGTTTCTTTGGATGAAATAAAGGAGTATGCTGCCGAGGATGCTGATATTACTTTGCAGCTAAAACAAAATTTTAGTCCGATTTTAGATAAGGCAGAAACCAAAAAACTGTATGACGAAATCGAAATTCCGCTTATCCCTGTTCTTGCCGCAATGGAACTGGAAGGAATCAACTTGGATGTTGCGTATTTAAAATCAATGTCGGTTGAGATGGCTGCCGAAAGCAATGCTTTAGAACAAAAAATCTATGAAACCGCTGGAGAAAAATTCAACTTGGCTTCTCCTAAGCAATTGGGAGACATATTATTTGACAAGTTAAAAATTGGCGGAACCAAACAAAAGAAAACCAAAACCGGACAATATGCTACCGGAGAAGAAATATTATCTTATTTAGCCAATGACAATCCAATTGTAAAAGACATATTGGAATGGCGCCAAATGGTAAAATTACAAAGCACTTATATTGATGCTTTACCAAATCAAGTAGATACAAAAACTGGCCGTGTACATACCGATTACATGCAAACGGTTGCCGCAACAGGAAGATTGAGTTCTAACAATCCGAACTTGCAAAATATTCCAATTCGAACCGAACGCGGGCGCTTAATTCGTAAAGCTTTTATTGCAAGAGATGAAAATTATTCTTTGGTTTCTGCCGATTATTCTCAAATTGAATTGCGCATTATTGCTGCATTATCGGGTGAAGAAAACATGATTAAGGCGTTCCAAAACAACGAGGACATTCACCGAAGCACCGCGGCCAAAGTGTTTAATGTGCCTTTGGAAGAAGTTACCAAAGAACAACGAAGCAATGCCAAAACGGTTAACTTCGGAATCATATATGGGGTTTCTGCATTTGGATTAAGCAATCAAACTAATTTATCTCGAAAAGAAAGTGCCGAATTGATAGATGCCTATTACGCAACCTATCCAAAACTGAAATCTTACATGCAAAACCAAGTAGATTTTGCTAGAGAAAATGGTTATGTCCAAACGGTTTTAGGAAGAAGGCGCTACTTAAAAGACATCAATTCGGCCAATCAAATGGTGCGCAGTGGTGCCGAAAGAAATGCCGTAAACGCTCCTATTCAAGGATCGGCTGCCGATATTATTAAGATTGCCATGATCAATATTTATAACCGATTGACTTCTGAAAATTGGAAATCTAAAATGTTATTGCAAGTTCATGATGAGCTAGTTTTTGATGTACACCACAGCGAATTGGAGAAAATCCAACCAATGATTAAACACGAAATGGAAAATGCATTTAAACTAGATGTTCCTTTAGAAGTGGAGATTGGAGTGGGTAAAAACTGGTTGGAAGCACATTAGAATCATCCTATAATAAAATTTCTATATTTGCCGAAATATTTTTAAATGGCATTAATTACATTTTCCAAAAAATCAACACAAACGATTAAAGCTATTACTAATAGCCAATATCTTGATATTGTTGGATTAGTAATTGTATTAATTGGATCAATTGTTTTGGGATATCATAAAACCGAAATCCCAATTCATTTTAACAATAGCGCCTATAAATTTCCCTTAGGAATTTTTTCTATATTAAATGTTGGTTTTTCAATGATGTCCACTCGATTGGTAACCAAGAAAAATAATTTCGGAAATTTAATTGGAACAATAAATACAGCTTTAAGCGGAACTATTGATTTTCTTTTAGGAAATGCTGCCGCAATTCTTACCTATCCTATTTCGTTTGTTGGAAATTATATTGCTTATCGATTTTGGAAAAAGAAAAAATTTCTGAATAGCATAGATGCTATTTTTTATCGAAATCTATTCTTTGGAATGGTATTGTCACTTGTATTAAATTATATTGGATTTATAAATTTTAGTGACAAACCAATTGATTGGCAATTGTTTTTTGCCATTGCAATTCCAGCAGGAATTAGTTTTGGAGGCACCTTTAACAATAGTAGAATGTATCCAGACAATTGGTTTATGTGGCAGTTATATAACTTGTCTAAAATTGTACAAAGCGTACTCATTTTAAACATTGCCAATACGATAAAATATATATTTTATTTCTTTAATGCCATTATTGGCTACATCACTTGGAATGATGACAAAGAGAAAAATACTATAATTTCTTAGTAGAATCGCGTTGACGCAACTCGGTTTTAATTACAGAAGTTTTATATCCGTAATTTTCTTCTTTATTTTCTAATCTTTCAATTAGTAATTTAGTCGCCTCTGCTCCAATTTCTGGTCCATGCTGACTCACAGTAGACAAACTTGGCGTCATTCTTCTAGACCAAACACCATCTGCAAAACCAATAATAGAAATTTCCTCTGGAATTTTTAATCCTTTTTTTACAGCCATTTTCATAGCCATTACCGAAGCGTGTTCATCCACAGCAAAAATAGCATCCACTTTATTTTTGTCTAAAAAGTCATTGGTTTTAAGATCAAAATCTTCTTCTGTCTCAGACAAGATTATAATTTTTTCATCTAATTTGATTCCAGCACCTTCAAGGGCTTTTTTGTATCCTTCTACACGAAGTTTACCAACACTCAAATTATTGATTGCAGAAAATAAAGCAATTTTTTTACATCCTGTTTTTACTAAGTGTTGCGTTGCGTTAATTGCTGAATCAATATCATCTACAACCACTTTATCGCAATTAACCTCATCAGTAATTCTATCAAAAATGACAATTGGAGTACCTTCACTTATTATTGATTTGAAATGATCAAATTGAAGTAGTTTTTGAGCTTCTTGAGAAATAGATAAAATGAATCCATCTATTGTTCCGTTGCTAAGCATTTCCATTACCCCAATTTCTTTTTCTAAAGACTCATTACTAATACAAGTAATTACTTTATATCCTTTTTCATCGGCTACTTTTTCAATTCCTTTAAAGACTTTAGCAAAAAAAGAATTCAAGATATTAGGAATAATTACCCCGATAGTTTTAGTAGATCGATTTTTAAGGTTTAATCCAATACTATTTGGTTTGTATTTTTTAAGTTTGGCATACTCTTTAACTCTTATTTTTGTAGGCTCACTAATTTCTGGACTATCGTTCAATGCCTTTGATACGGTAGATACTGAAACGCCTAATTCTTTGGCAATTTGTTTTAAGGTAGCTTTTGATTTCATCTTACAAATAAATTAGATGTAAAACTACAAAAATTAATTATACAAATCAATTAAAACTTAGTCTGCATTGGATTGTAAAACGACCCATTTTATTGCAGCTGGAATGAAAAATGGTGCATTTTTGTATATATCTATAATTCAACCTAAAAGAAAAACGAAAACCTGTTTGCATATATAATAAATAATTGTACTTTTGCACTCCCGTAATTGGGAATGGAATGTTTAATTAAAAAAAATTATTGTGAACACATTAAGCTACAAGACAGTTTCAGTGAACAAAGCCACAGCAGATAAGCAGTGGATTGTTGTAGATGCTGAAGGTCATAACTTAGGTCGTTTTGCTTCAAAAGTAGCTATGCTATTAAGAGGTAAATACAAACCAAGTTATTCGCCGCACGTTGATTGTGGAGATAACGTAATTGTTATCAACGCAGACAAAATCAACCTAACTGGAAACAAACTTGACGATAAAACGTATATTCGTCATACAGGTTATCCAGGAGGACAAAGAAGCTTGACTGCTAAAGTAATGCAACAAAAAAATCCTGCATTATTGGTAGAAAAGGCTGTAAAAGGAATGTTGCCTAAAAACAAATTAGGAGCGCAACTTTTCCGTAATTTAGATGTAAATGTTGGTTCTGAGCACAAACATGCTGCTCAAAAACCAAAAACCGTTAACCTTAACGACTTAAAGTAATGGGAGTTATTCACAAAATCGGTAGAAGAAAATGTGCTGTTGCACGTGTGTATGTTACTGAAGGAACAGGTAAAATTACCGTAAACAAAAGAGAGTTTGCAACTTACTTTCCAACAGCTACTTTACAGTACAAAGTATTACAACCAATGTCTATGACAGAAAATGTAAATAACTTTGACGTAAAAGTAAATGTATATGGTGGTGGTTCAACAGGACAAGCAGAAGCTGTGAGAATGGCTTTAGCAAGAGTAATGTGTGAAGTTGGCGAAGGAAACAGAGCTATCTTAAAACCAGAAGGATTACTAACAAGAGATCCAAGAATGGTAGAACGTAAAAAATTCGGTCAGAAAAAAGCGCGTAAGAGATTCCAATTCTCGAAACGTTAATATTTGTATTGTCACACGGAGCTTGTCGAAGTGTTGCAAATCAAAAAACCAAATTTTTACAATTAAAATTGAATTAAAAACAAAGTTGTCGATATTCCTTATAAAAGGGAATTAGTTTAGCATCTAAATGAAGCCTAAAAGCCAAAAGCGAAAGGAACATTGCTAATCACGGAACGTAAACTATTACACAATGGCAAAAAAAATTGACGTTAAAGAATTATTAGAAGCAGGTGTTCACTTTGGACACATGACTCGTAAATGGGACCCAAACATGGCTCCTTACATTTATATGGAACGTAATGGTATTCACATCATTAATCTATATAAAACTGCTGCAAAAATTGAAGAAGCTGGAGAAGCTATGAAAAAAATTGCAGCATCTGGTAGAAAAATACTTTTCGTAGCTACCAAAAAACAAGCAAAAGATATCGTTTCAGAAAAAGCTTTAGCTTGCAACATGCCTTACATCACTGAAAGATGGCCTGGTGGTATGTTAACAAACTTCGTTACTATCCGTAAAGCGGTTAAAAAAATGGCTACTATTGATAGAATGAAAAAAGACGGTACTTTCATGACGCTTTCTAAAAAAGAAAGACTTCAAGTAGATCGTTTACGCTCTAAGTTAGAAAAAAACTTAGGATCTATTTCTGATATGTCTAGATTACCTGCTGCATTATTTGTAGTAGATATCAAAGCAGAACACATCGCAATAAAAGAAGCACAAAAATTAAACATTCCAGTTTTCGCAATGGTTGATACAAACTCTGATCCTCGTGAAGTAGATTATGTTATCCCTGCAAATGATGATGCTTCTAAATCAATTGATAAGATTTTAACTTTAGTTACAGACGCTGTAAAAGACGGATTAGCTAACAGAACTTCTGAAAAAGATGGAGAAGATGCTCCAGAAGCTGAAGTTGCTGAAGCTGCTGAAGAAGTTGCAGCTATTGTAGAAGAAGCTGTTGCTGCTGAAGAAGTTGCTGTTGTTGAGGCACCAGTTGCAGATGAAGCTGCAGAAGCTACTGAAGAAACAAAATCTGAAGAATAAAACAAAATAATTACGAATTTCGAATTTCGAATTACGTTGTTTTAGCGTAATTTCTAATTCGTAATTCGTAATTTACTTTTTAAAAACTTTTAATTTTAAAATATTATGGCAACAATTACTGCTGCAGACGTAAATAAATTAAGAACAATCACAGGAGCAGGTATGATGGACTGCAAAAAAGCATTAGTAGAAGCTGATGGAGATTTTGATTTAGCAATTGAAAACCTTAGAAAAAAAGGACAAAAAGTTGCTGCTAACAGATCAGACAGAGAATCTACTGAAGGTGCTGCTATTGCAGTTGTTAATGCTGACAAAACTTCGGGTGTTGTTATCACATTAAATTGCGAAACAGACTTCGTTGGAAAAAATGAAGGTTTCGTTAAATTGGCTACTGAATTAGCTAACCAAGCATTAAACTATGCTACAAAAGAAGAATTTTTAGCTTCTGATTTCCACGGAATTACTGTTGCTGATAAATTAATAGAACAAACTGGTGTTATTGGAGAAAAAATTGAAGTAGCTTCTTTCGAAAGATTGAGCGGTGCTTTTGTTGGATCTTACATTCACGCAGGAAACAAAATTGCTACTTTAGTTGCTCTTTCTGCTAGTGTTGCTGGTGGTGAAGAAGCTGCTAGAAACGTTGCAATGCAAGCTGCTGCAATGAACCCAATTGCATTAAATGAAGCGGGTGTTGATGCATCAATCATTGAAAAAGAAATTGAAATTGCTAAAGATCAATTACGTCAAGAAGGAAAACCAGAAGCTATGTTAGATAACATCGCTAAAGGTAAAATTCAACGTTTTTATAAAGACAATACTTTAGTAAACCAAGATTATATTAAAGATGGTTCTATGAGCGTTTCTGCTTATGTTAAATCGGTTGACAGTGCTTTAACTGTTACAGGATTTAGTAGAGTTGCTTTAGGATAATTTTTTCTAATCAAATAAAAAAACCTCGTTTCAATGAAACGAGGTTTTTTGTTTTATACCCTTTTGATTTAAGCAAAGGTCTTTAATTCAAATGTATCTCCGTCAAAAACACCATAACTAAAATACCCAATCCAATCTCCAAGATTAACATATTCTGAGTTATCTCCTACCGAAAGTTTCATTGGTAAATGACGGTGTCCAAAAACAAAATAGTTGTAGTGTTTAGCCTCTAATTTGCGCTTAGCATACTGAATTAACCATTCTTTATCTTCTCCCAAATACACCACATCTTCAGCCCCCGAAATCAGTTTATTCTTAACAGAAAGATACTGTGCCAATCGCACTCCAATATCGGGATGCAACCATCGGTACAACCATTTTGAAAACGGATGTACGAAGACCTTCTTCATTCGTTTATAGCCTTTATCACCTGGACCTTTTCCGTCGCCATGGCCAATTAAGAAGGTTTTATTATTGAAAGTAAATTCTTTATTGTCGTGATAAACCGGAATGTTCAACTCTTTTTGAAAATAATCATCCATCCATAAATCGTGGTTGCCCACAAAAAAATAAATTGGGATTCCGCTGTCTCTAATTTCAGCTAATTTTCCTAAGATTCTAACAAACCCTTTTGGAACTACGGTTTTATATTCAAACCAAAAATCAAATAAATCCCCCAATAAAAAAATAGCTTCTGCATCTTGTTTCACCTCATCAAGCCAAGCAACAAACTTTTGTTCACGCGGGAAACTAGCCTCTGGAGTTGGAGCTCCAAAATGCTGATCGGATGCAAAATATATTTTCTTTGAAGCCATTTAATTATTATCAGAAGCAAACCATTCGGCAAATGAGCTTTCGGTTTCTTGCAATTTTAATGAATGTAAATGAATGGAGTTAGGAAGGCGATCAGAAATTTTCTTTGCAAAATCAATGACCATATTTTCACTTGTAGGCTGGTAGTTTACTAGAATTACATGATGTCCTCTGTTTTTTAACTCTTCGGCCAAATCCACATGAGGGGTATTTTTATTGAAAACGGTTGCGTGATCAAACAAGTCAACAATTTCTTCTCTTACAATTTTTTTTAAATCAGAAAAGTCAATTACCATTCCGTATTTTACATTGGTTGTATCTGTAATTGGAGTTCCAATAACGGTAACCGATAGTTTATAACTGTGTCCGTGCACATTTTTACATTTTCCATCATAACCATAAAGTGCATGGCCTGTTTCAAAAGAAAATTGTTTGGTAATTCTAATTTTACTCATAAGGAATTATTTGACTGCAAATTTAGTAAATAAATAAGGCCAATAGGCCTTATTAATTATGGATTCACTTCAAACGATTGATTTTCATTTGCCAAAGATGCTCTAGCATTAAGCACTTTATTATCGCTGCCTACTAAAAATGCAGCAAAACTAATATTAGCTGAATTGGCAATATTTGCAGGAATTGGTAGTGAAAAACTTTTTGTTACTGTACTTCCATAAGTGGTTCCTGTAACTTCATCACCTAAAATATTGGTCAAAGAACTACGCAAAACATGATTGTGTTCATAGTTTACAATTGGATTTTCTCCATTGTAGTAATTCGTATAATTGCGTTGGTTGTATATTAATTTATCTTCCAATAAATATACAACCAATTTCAAATCGGTGTAATTTTGAATAAACTTCATGTTTACATCCAAATTGATTGTTCCGTTGGTTACAGTAGAATTTAATGCCAGCCCTAAAGTGGTATTATTTCCTGTTAAATCAATCGCTTGTTGAATATTTGTTACTTCTGGAAATGTCCAAACCGTCATTCTATTTAATCTAGAAACAGGCAAAGCCAATTGCGAATTAGGTAAAATTAGATTTTTTAATGGCGCTATTCCATCAAAATGATAGGGATCGTTACCGTTATGAATAGCTACTGATACCGATTTATCTGTTTGAAGTTTAACTTCTTCAATAGCATGAGAAACACGAGTGCAGTTACCGCACCAAGTTCCGGTGTAATCTTCAATTAATACTCGTTTTTTAAAATTACCAGAAATTGGTGGTGCAGCCGAACTTTGATCAGGCTTGTTTTCAACAACATTTGTGTCAGAACAAGATAAAAACAAAAAAGAGCAAATTAATAAGCTAATTAGATATATTTTTTTCATAACTTTAATAAATAATGCATTTAAGCAAATACAAATTAAGCAAATAAATTTTAATCCTATACATTTTATTCATTAATTTGTATGTTAAATAGTAATTATGAAAAAATTCCTTCTATTATTTCTTTTTGTTGGATTACACTCCTACTCTCAAAAGAACTTACCTGATTTAAATCTTTCTGCCCTTGACGGAAAAAATATATCCTTAAAAAATGATTTTGCCGAAAAAGACAAATTATATATTTTTTCATTTTGGGCTAGTTGGTGCGCCCCTTGTATAAATGAACTAGATGAAATGAACGAAATTCAAGCAGAATGGAAAAAAACAATCAACTTTGAGGTTATTGCTGTTGCAACAGATGACGCTAGAACTCAAAAAAGAGTTAAACCATTAGTAAGCGGAAAAGAATGGGAATACACCATTTTATTGGATACCAATCAAGATTTTAAAAGAGCACTTTCAATAGTTAATATTCCTTACACCATTGTGGTTAAAAACAACAAAATTGTTCATATTCAAAATGGATATGTTCCAGGAAACGAAGTAGATTTATTTGAAAAATTGAAGACTTTATAAAATATGAAATTATATAAACTGCTTTTACTATTAGTTCCGTTTACTGTATTATCTCAAGAAAAAGAAAAAATAAATGTCTTTGGAGGATTTGAATCCAACTCGCAATGGTATCTTAATGATACTGGTTTAAAGGATGAGTTTAATCTTACAACAACCCAACCCGAAAATCCGTTACGAACCAATAGTTATTTATTTGTAAACTTCAAATACAAGAATTGGACCGCAGGAATTCAGGGGGAAGCCTATGAAAAAAATGCTTTACTTAACCTTAATCCAAAATTTATTGGGACTGATGTAGCGACTTATTTTATTCAATATAAAAATGAAAAAATAGATATTACCGCAGGGTATTTCTACGAACAATTTGGTAGTGGATTACTTTTTCGAAGCTGGGAAGACCGAGCATTAGGGATAAATAACGCCTTGAGGGGTGGTAGATTTATTTATAAACCAACAAAATTCTTGGCTTTTAAATCCATTTACGGTCAGCAAAGAACTGGTTTTGATGTGGCAAATAGTAAAATTTATGGTTTAGATACTGAAATTATACTTTCTGATTTATTTAAATTTGATACTACCACTCTAAGTATGGGATTGACTTATGTAGGGAGAGATGAAAAAACCGATATCGAAAATCCAAAATTTAAGAGTTTAACAAACGCTTATGCAGGAAGATTAAGTGTAGCGCATAATTCTTTTTATCTTTCAACTGAGTTTGATTACAAATCAGAGGATGCGGTTGTTCAAGTTACAGAACAAATTGATAATAATTTAATCAAACCTGGAAGCGCCTTATTACTTAATTTAGGTTATTCTAAAAAAGGATTTGGTATTGACGGAACCTTTAGAAGACTTGAAAACATGGGATTCTTTTCGGAAAGAGGTGCAAAAGGAAATTCATTTAACGACCGAATAATGAATTTTATTCCGAGTTTAACCAAACAAAATCATTACAATTTAGCCAATATTTATGTCTATCAAGCGCAACCTAATGTAATTCTTGCAGATAAAGACTTGGTAAAAGCTGGAGAAATTGGTGGTCAAATTGATTTGTTTTATGACTTTAAAAAAGGAACTGTATTAGGTGGAAAAAACGGAATGAAATTGGCCTTTAATTTTTCAAATTGGAATGCACTAAGTGGCACCTTTTACATTTACAACCCACAAGATTATAAAACGGACTTTTTAGGCTTTGGAAAAAGATATTTCACCGACTATAATTTGGAAATAACCAAAAAATGGAATTCCAAATGGCAAACTATTTTAAGCTATAGCAACCAATACTATAACAAGAAGATGATCCAAGAAACATCTGGTGAAGTAACTGCAAACATTGTTGCTGCGGAAGCAACCTATAAATTTAACGCTACAAAATCGATACGAGTTGTTGGAGAACATTTATGGGCAGATCAAGATAAGAAAAATTGGGCAGGTGGAACTGTAGAAATGAACTTGAATTCTAAACTCTCTTTTTTCTTATCCGATTTATATAATTATGGAAATGAAAAGAATTATAATCCAGATTTCTCTTTGACTAACATCTTCAATAACCCTATGGACTGTTTCCGTAATCATTATTATAATATTGGTGGCGCTTTTAGAAAAAAAGCAACTCGAATTGCTTTAAACTATGGTCGTCAAAGAGGTGGATTAGTTTGCGTAGGTGGTGTATGTAGATTTGTACCTGAAAGTTCTGGTTTAGCTTTGTCTCTTAACACTTCGTTTTAACAAATGAAACATTTAAAAAGAATCCTGTTTTTACTTTCTTTCGGAGTTTTTTCGATTCTTTTTTCTTGTAGTTCAGATGACAATTATGTTGATGTGCCAACTTCTCCAGTTGTGGTAGACTTAACCCAAGTCCCTTACCCAAAATTATCTGATTATAAGTTTTTTGAAGGAGAATTAAAAAACATGTCTCCTTCCTACGGCGTTTTGCCTTATAAACCAACGAGTGAACTATTTACAGATTATGCCGAAAAAAAACGATTTGTTTGGATTCCAAATGGTTTAAAAGCAACCTATCAGGGAGATGCGAATATTTTGAATTTACCTATTGGATCGGTAGTTATTAAAATGTTTTACTACAATCATGTTGCTCCTAACAATAC
>CAMCBB010000002.1 GCA_945872875.1 Flavobacterium psychrophilum | reverse complement strand
GTAGAAGATTTTACTGCTTTTCCTCCAGGAGCTAACTGTACTTTAACTGCTGACTATTTTGAAAATCAAGAATTATTTAGAGTATATCCAAACCCTACAAATGGATTCTTAAATATTAGAATTAACAACTATGTTGGAAAAGCTACAATTCAAATAGTAGATATTAATGGAAGACTAGTTTCGGAAAATAAAAATGAAGATTTTAATATTGAAAAATCATTAAATCTAAATAACTTACAATCTGGAATATATGTTCTTAAAGTAACTAGTGATTCCATGAATTTTACTCAAAAAATAGTTAAAAACCAATAACTATATGTTAATATAAAAAGCCGTCTTAACTTAAGAGATGGCTTTTTTCATTCTATTTTTTTATTATATTGCTTAGAAATTATTAAACTAAATAAATTTTGATAAAGAGTTTTTTTTTACTTTTACAGACTATGAAAATTGAGATGGAAAAGTTATATTTAGTATTATTCTTGTTTTTGTTTAGAAATAATGGTTTTGCTAGCAATAACCCCCCGCAGCCTTTATCCCCTATACCGCCTCCTTCTTTACCATTGTCTAATGATATAATTTTATTAGCAATTGCCGCAATAATTTTAGCATTTTATAAATATAAAAAAAGCTTCAAGGTTTCTTGAAGCTTTTTTATTTAATAATATCAAATTACTTTAGTGAATGTAATTTTGAAACATACTTCCCAATAACATCAAATTCAAGGTTAACTTTTGTTCCTTCTTTAAAATTATGAAAATTAGTATGTTCATAGGTATACGGAATTATTGCAACACTAAATTCATTTAGCAAAGAATTTACTACCGTTAAACTCACGCCGTTAACAGTAATTGATCCTTTTTCGATAGTGATATTATTTAAAGAGGCATCGTAAGAAAATGTATAAAGCCAACTCCCATTAGTTTCAACTATTGATTTACAAATGCCCGTTTGATCAACATGTCCTTGAACAATATGCCCGTCTAACCTATCTCCTAATTTCATAGCGCGCTCTAAATTGACTTGATCTCCAACATTCCAATTTCCAACGTTAGTTTTGTCAATAGTTTCTTGAATAGCTGTTACAGTATATGTCTCGTTTTCAATAGCTACAACCGTAAGACAAACCCCGCTATGAGCTACACTTTGATCTATCTTTAATTCATTTGTTATGGAACTACTTACCGAAATATGCAAGTTTCCATCTTGTTTGTTAAGGCCTGTTACAATTCCGAGGGTTTCAATAATTCCTGTAAACATTTGTCGTTTTATTTTACTAAATTTGCATTTCAAAATTAGCAATAAATAAGAAATAACTCCTATGAAAAAAGCAGAAAATATTATCGTTGGAATTTCAATAGGAGATTTAAACGGTATTGGAAGCGAAGTAATTTTAAAAACATTTGAGGATAATCGAATGTTAGAGCTTTGCACGCCTGTAATTTTTGCTAATGTGAAAATAGTATCATTCATAAAAAGAAACTTAAATTCTGAAGTGGCACTTCACGGAATTGATCGAATTGACCAATTAGTTAAAGGAAAAATTAATGTGCTAAATGTTTGGAAAGAAGGAGTTGATATAAATTACGGGCAAAATGATGAAGCAGTTGGTAAATATGCTATACAATCATTTACTTCAGCTACAGCAGCTTTAAAAGAAGGACTGGTGGATGTTCTTGTAACTGCGCCAATTAATAAATACAATATTCAATCAGAGGAGTTTAAATTTCCAGGACATACTGATTATTTAGATAAAGAATTAGAAGGAAATGCCTTAATGTTTATGGTTCAAGATAACTTAAGGGTTGGATTGTTAACAGATCATGTGCCTGTTACCGATGTAGCAAAACACTTAACGGAAAAGCTAATTACTCAAAAAATTGAAACTATAAATCTGTCTCTTAAACAAGATTTCAAAATAAATAAACCTAAAATTGCTATTTTAGGATTGAATCCACATGCAGGTGATAGCGGAATTATTGGAAATGAAGAAGAAACCATAATGAAGCCTGCCATAAAAAAATTATTTGAAAAAGGAATTTTTGCTTTTGGACCATATTCAGCTGATGGTTTCTTTGGAAGTGGACAATATGAGAAATTTGATGCCGTTATAGCATCCTATCACGATCAAGGATTAATTCCATTTAAAACATTGTCCTTTGGCGTTGGAGTTAACTATACTGCAGGGTTAAACAAAATTAGAACTTCTCCAGATCACGGAACTGCTTATGAAATTGCCGGAAAAGGAGTGGCCGATTTTGGATCATTTAAAGAAGCTGTATATCTGGCAATTGACATTTATAACTCAAGAAATGAGTATGCCAATTTGACTAAAAACCCTCTAAAAACAAAAGAAAAGTAGTTAGTTTCAAAAAAATGCTGATAAGTCTTTTAGATTTACAATAAATTTATATCTTTGCACTCCCAAAGCTGAATCTTCAGTTAGGGCAAATTGATGAAATGATGAAAGTTACAAATGAATTTTTAATTCCTTTTATAGGATTAAAGTTAGGAAAACATCCATTTGAATTTCAAATTAATCAAGCGTTCTTTGAAAAATTTGAATACCACGAATATGAAAATTGTGCTATTCAAGTAAATGTAGTTTTAGAAAAAAAAAGCACCATGTTGGAGCTTTCCTTTAAACACAAAGGCACCGTAACTGTTCCTTGTGATTTAACTAATGAAATTTTCGATTTACCAATTAAAGGAAAAATTAAATTAGTAGTAACATTTGGGGAAGAATTCAATGATGATAATGAAGAACTATTAGTATTGCCTCACGGCGAACATCAAATAGATATTGCACAATATATTTATGAAATGGTTGTACTATCCGTTCCGTTAAAAAGAATTCATCCAGGCATAAAAGATGGAACTTTACAAACAGAAGCATTGCAAAAACTTTCTGAACTTACAATAAAACAACAAAAATTAGAAAATAAAAAAGAAGAAAATATTGACCCTAGATGGGACAAATTAAAACAACTATTAACGGATAAATAATATAGTAAAATGGCACATCCTAAGAGAAAAATCTCCAAAACAAGAAGAGATAAGAGAAGAACACATTACAAAGCAACTGCAGCAACAATCGCAACTTGTCCAATTACAGGAGAAGCACATTTATACCACAGAGCCTACTGGCATGAAGGTAAAATGTACTATAGAGGACAGGTGGTTATTGATAAATCAGAGGCTGTTGCTTAATCTATATTTAAATTTACATTTGAACTCTCACTCTGTGGGAGTTTTTTGTTTTTTGTAAATTTTGGACTATAACTAAATATTTTTTTGTAAATTTCACCTCTTTTAATTTACAATTTAAAGAGGCGCTAAAACAACAATATGAATACAATTACAGCTGCAATTACCGCTGTCGGTGGGTATGTTCCAGATTTTGTTTTGTCTAATGAAGTTCTTGAAACTTTAGTGGATACCAATGACGAATGGATTTCAACAAGAACCGGAATTAAAGAAAGAAGATTGCTTAAAGAACCAGGAAAAGGAACTTCTTATTTAGCAATAAAAGCGGCTCAAGATTTAATAAAACGAGGGAATATTAACCCCGCTGAAATTGACTTAGTAATTATGGCAACTGCAACGCCAGATATGCCAGTAGCTACAACAGGAGTATATGTTGCTACTCAAATTGGCGCTGTAAATGCATTTGCTTATGATTTATCGGCTGCTTGTTCAAGTTTTCTTTACGGAATGTCTGCCGCCGCCGCCTATGTTCAATCAGGGAGATATAAAAAAGTCTTGTTAATTGGCGCAGATAAAATGTCATCAATTATTGATTATACCGATAGAGCAACTTGTATCATCTTTGGAGATGGTGCTGGAGCTGTTTTATTTGAACCAAATAATGAAGGATTAGGATTACAAGATGAATTCCTTCGCTCTGACGGAATTGGTAGAGAATATTTAAAAATTGATGCCGGTGGCTCAATCCTTCCTGCCTCAAAGGAAACCGTTGAAAACAGCCAACACTTTGTATTTCAAGACGGAAAAACTGTTTTCAAATATGCTGTTTCTGGAATGGCAGATGTAAGTGAAAAAATTATGCAACGCAATAATTTAACTAAAGAAGATATTGATTGGTTAATTGCGCATCAAGCAAACAAAAGAATTATTGACGCCACTGCTTCTAGAATGGACCTTGATGAAGATAAAGTATTGGTAAATATTCAAAAATATGGAAACACCACTTCAGCAACATTACCCTTGTTGCTAAGTGATTTTGAAGATAAATTTAAAAAAGGAGATAACCTTATCTTTGCTGCTTTTGGTGGTGGATTTACATGGGGTTCAATCTACCTTAAATGGGCTTATAACAAAAAATAAACTATTACTAAAACAATTAATTATGGATTTAAAAGAAATTCAAAATCTAATTAAATTTGTATCCAATTCTGGAGTTGCAGAAGTAAAATTAGAAACAGGAGATGTAAAGATTACTATTAGAACTACCTTAGAAGGAAATTCTCCAGAAATTACTTATTTACAACAAGCTCCTATGGCTCAGGCTATGCCTCAAGCTGTTGCCCCTGCCCCAGTTGCTGCTCCTGCAGCACAAGCGGCTCCTGCAGCATCTGAGGACAACTCTAAATATGTGACTATCAAATCTCCTATGATTGGGACTTTTTATAGAAAACCATCACCAGATAAACCATCTTTTATTGAAGTAGGTTCATCTATTGCAAAAGGCGATGTACTTTGTGTAGTAGAAGCAATGAAATTATTCAATGAAATTGAAGCTGAAATTTCTGGAAAAATTGTAAAAATTCTTGTTGACGACATGTCACCAGTTGAATTTGATCAACCACTATTTTTAGTAGATCCATCTTAAAAAGTTAGAAGTTAGAAGTTAGAAGTTAGAAGTTTTCTTTCTTCATAAATTGTCTAATTGACACATTGTCTATTTATCTAATTAAAAAATATGTTTAAAAAAATATTAATTGCCAACCGTGGAGAAATTGCTCTTAGAGTAATTAGGACCTGTAAAGAAATGGGCATTAAGACCGTAGCCGTTTATTCTACTGTTGATGCAGAAAGTTTGCATGTAAAATTTGCTGACGAAGCGGTTTGTATTGGACCAGCACCAAGTAATTTGTCCTATTTAAAAATGCCAAATATTATTGCTGCTGCCGAAATTACAAATGCCGATGCAATTCATCCTGGCTACGGATTTTTATCAGAAAATGCTAAATTTTCTAAAATATGCCAAGAGCACGGAATCAAATTTATTGGTGCAGCACCAGAGATGATTGACAGAATGGGAGATAAAGCTTCGGCTAAAGCTACCATGATTGAAGCAGGTGTTCCATGTGTACCAGGTTCTGTTGGAATTCTTGAATCTTATGAACAGGCTGAGAAATTAGCAAATGAATTTGGCTACCCTGTAATGCTTAAAGCAACTGCTGGTGGTGGTGGAAAAGGAATGCGTGCTGTATGGAAACAAGAAGACTTATTAAAAGCTTGGGAAGGTGCGCGTCAAGAATCGGCTGCTGCTTTTGGTAATGACGGAATGTATCTTGAAAAATTAATTGAAGAACCGCGCCATATCGAAATTCAAGTAGTTGGAGATTCTTATGGAAAAGCATGTCACTTGTCGGAAAGAGATTGCTCGGTTCAACGCCGTCATCAAAAATTAACAGAAGAAACTCCTTCTCCATTCATGACTGATGAATTAAGAAATAAAATGGGAGAAGCTGCAGTAAAAGCTGCAGAATATATAAAATATGAAGGTGCTGGTACAGTGGAGTTTTTAGTTGATAAACATAGAAATTTCTACTTTATGGAGATGAATACGCGTATTCAAGTAGAACACCCAATTACAGAGCAAGTTGTAGATTACGACTTAATTAGAGAACAAATTATGGTTGCTGCAGGTGTGCCAATTTCAGGAAAAAATTACTTCCCAAATCTACACGCAATAGAGTGCCGTATAAACGCAGAAGATCCTTACAATGACTTCCGACCTTCTCCAGGTAAAATTACAGTTTTACACTCCCCAGGAGGTCACGGAGTTCGATTAGATACTCATGTTTATGCAGGATATACTATTCCGCCAAATTATGATTCCATGATTGCTAAATTAATTACTACAGCTCAAACAAGAGAAGAAGCAATTAACAAAATGAAGCGTGCGTTAGATGAGTTTTATATCGAAGGAATAAAAACAACTATTCCGTTTCACAGACAATTAATGGAAGACCCACAATATGTTGCAGGAAATTACACTACAGCATTTATGGATACATTTAAAATGAAAGAATAACAAATAACCATCCTTTACTGGATGGTTATTATATTTTAAAATTAGACTACAAATAAAAAACCCGTTCTAAAAAGAACGGGTTTTTTAGGTATCTAAAATAATTTAGATTATGCTTCAAAAGGAATAATAGAAACAAACGATTTATCGCCAGCTTTTTTCTGGAATTTAACAATTCCATCAACTCTTGCATGTAAAGTATGATCTTTACTAATATATACGTTTTCTCCTGGATTATGCTTTGAACCTCTTTGTCTTACGATAATGTTACCAGCAATTGCAGCTTGACCACCATATATCTTAACGCCTAAACGTTTTGAATGTGATTCTCTACCATTCTTCGAACTACCGACACCTTTCTTGTGAGCCATGATGTTTTGGTTTTATAAGTTATTACTCTTGACTATCTGTTTTTTTAGCTTTTTTAGGAGCTGCTACTTTTTCTGTTGCTTTTTCTGCTTTCGGAGCCGCTTTAGCTTTTTTAGGAGCCGCAACTTCTTCTACCGCTTTTACAACTTTAGGAGCTGCTTCTTTTTTAGGAGCCGCTTTCTTTCCACCAGTAGCACTAATACCTTCAATAAGGATTTGCGTTAAATACTGACGGTGACCATTTCTTTTTTTATAACCTTTTCTTCTTTTCTTTTTGAAAACGATTACTTTATCACCTTTTAAGTGTTGTAACACTTTTGCTTCTACTGAAGCACCTTCTATAGCTGGGGCGCCTAAAGTGATTGTGCCATTGTCATCTAATAAAAAAACTTTGTCAAAAGAAACTTTTGAACCTTCTTCATTAGATAAACGGTGAACATAAACCTTTAAGTCTTTGCTTACTTTAAATTGTTGCCCTGCTATCTCTACGATTGCGTACATAACAAATTGTTTAGTTAATTTTTTTAAGGATGCAAATATATAAATAAAAATTAGACTTCCAACTCAATTTTAAAAAGTTTTTTTGTTAATTATCAGATTACTAGCAAGAATATTTCTTTTTTAGCAGGGTTATACATATATCGGTAAAAATTTACTTACCTTCGTGTAACTTTTTTTGCAATAGACATACTAATTGCACTATCAACTAATTATGTAATAGTTTTATGAAAAAATCTTTAATCGCTTTAAGTTTAATGCTTATGCTAGGAGGAACAGCTCATGCCCAAAAGGTTGCTTTTGAGGAATATGATTTAGCAAATGGAATGCACGTTATTTTACATAACGATCCATCAGCGCCAGTAGTAATAACTTCGGTTATGTACCATGTGGGTGCTAAAGACGAACAACCAGATCGTACTGGTTTCGCTCACTTTTTTGAACACCTTTTATTTGAAGGAACAGAAAACATTAAACGAGGCGAATGGTTTAAAATTGTTACTTCTAATGGAGGAACCAATAATGCCAACACAACTGAAGACCGTACTTACTACTACGAAGTTTTCCCTTCAAACAATTTAGAATTAGGATTATGGATGGAATCGGAAAGATTAATGCATCCGGTAATTAATCAAATTGGAGTGGATACTCAAAATGAAGTAGTAAAAGAAGAAAAAAGATTGCGTTACGATAACAGCCCTTACGGACAATTAATTCCGCAAGTGAAAAAACAAATGTTTACTAAACATCCATACCGATGGACTACTATTGGATCAATGGATCACTTAGATGCTGCTACTTTAGAAGAATTTCAAGCTTTCAATAAAAAGTTTTATATCCCAAACAATGCCGTATTAATTATTGCTGGAGATATTAGCAACCCTACTCAAACAAAAGAATGGGTTGAGAAATATTTTGGGTCTATTCCTAGCGGACCAGCTATTGTGCGTCAAACCTATGTAGAAGATCCAATTACAGAGCCTATAAATGCTACTTTTGAAGATCCAAACATTCAAAAACCAATGGTAGTTGCTGCCTACAGAACACCATCTATGAAAACTAGAGACGCTAGAGTTCTAGATTTTATTTCTACTTATTTAAGTGACGGTAAAAGTTCTAAATTATACAAGAAAATTGTAGACGATAAAAAAATGGCACTTCAAATTGGTGCTTTCAGCTACAACCAAGAAGATTACGGTACATACATTCTTTATGGAATGCCTCAAGGAGATTTCACATCAAAAGACATTATCAAAGAAGTTGATGATGAAATTGTGAAACTACAATCTGAATTAATTACTGAAAATGATCTTCAGAAATTAAAAAACAAATATGAAAATAATTATGTAAGCGGGAATTCAAGCGTTGAAGGAATTGCAGATAATTTAGCTTCCTATTATTTATTATATGGTGATGTAAATTTAATTAATACCGAAATAGAAATGTATAATTCTATTACTCCGGAAGAAATTAGATCCGTTGCAAAAAAATATTTAAATCCAAACCAAAGATTACTTTTGGATTATATTCCTGCCAAAGATAAAGCTGACTCGAGCCCAAGCGAACCGGCAAAGCAAAACAAATAAACTAATAAGAAAATGAGAAAATCAATTATATTATTATCGGGCTTGTTTTTAACTATGACTATGCAAGCACAAGACAGACCACAGCCAAAACCAGGACCAGCTCCTACAATAAATATCAAAAAACCGGTATCTTTTACCTTACCTAATGGTTTAAAAGTACTAGTTGTAGAGGATCACAAGTTGCCTAGAGTTTCTTTTAATTTATCTATTGATAATGCTCCCTATGCCGAAGGCGACAAAAAAGGTGTTGATGAATTAACAGGAAGTTTAATTGGTAATGGTTCTATGACAATTGCTAAAGATGCTTTTAATGAAGAAATAGATTTCTTAGGCGCCGACATTAACTTTAGCACCAACGGGGCCTATGCAAGCGGGCTATCTAAATATTCAAAAAGAATTTTAGAATTAATGGCAGATGGTGCTTTAAACCCAAACTTCACACAAGAAGAATTTGATAAAGAAAAAGACAAATTAATTGAAGGTTTAAAAACACAAGAAAAAAGTGTTCCTGTTGTTGCTGGTCGTGTAGAGAATGTTTTAGTATTTGGTAAAGAACATCCAGCGGGAGAATATTTATCAGAAAAAACTATTAATAATGTTTCCCTTGCAGATGTAAAATCACACTATGAAACTTATTTTGTTCCAGAGCATGCTTATTTAGTAGTAATTGGAGATGTAAAATTCAAGGATACTAAAAAAATGGTTGAAAAATTATTTGGCTCATGGGTAAAAGCAAGTGCTCCAAATATTTCTTATACTGCTCCAAAAAATGTTCAATACACTCAAATCAACTTTGTTGACATGCCAAATGCGGTGCAGTCAGAAATTTCATTAGTAAACTCGGTAAATTTAAAATTATCCGATCCAGATTATTTCCCAGTTATTGTAGCAAACCAAGTTTTAGGAGGTGACTTTAATAGTTACTTAAACATGAACTTAAGAGAAGCTCACGGATGGACTTACGGCGCACGCTCAAGTATTGGAGTAAATAAATATACTGTAACTAAATTTAAAGCTAATTCTCAAGTTAGAAACATGGTTACCGACAGTGCCGTGGTAGAATTCATTAAAGAAATTAAAAGAATTAGAACTGAAAAAGTAACAGACGAAGCATTAAATAATGTAAAAGCAGGGTATGTTGGTCGATTTGTAATGCAAGTGGAAAAACCACAAACCATTGCTCGTTATGCGCTTAACATTGAAACTGAAAGTTTACCTGCTGATTTTTACGAAAATTACATCAAAAATATACAAGCTGTAACTGCTGACGATGTGATGCGAGTAATGAATAAATATGTTCTTGCCGATAATTTTAGAATATTAGTTACAGGAAAAGGAACCGATGTAATTCCGGGATTAGAGAAATTAAAAATTCCGATTTTCTATTTTGACAAATTTGGTAACCCAACTGAAAAACCAAAAATGAAAAAACCAGCACCAGCTGGAGTTACAGTTAAAACAGTATTAGATGCTTATATTGCAGCTATTGGTGGTGCTAAAGCAGTTGCTGCTGTAAAAACTATTTCAAGTGTAGGTTCTGGAAGTATTCCTCAAGCTCCTGCCCCTTTAAAATACACAACTAAAAAAGATGTTAAAGGACAATCTTCATTAAAGATTGAAATGGAAGGAATGGGTGAATTAACTAAACAAGTAATCAATACTAAAGGTGGTTATTCTGTAAATCAAGGGCAAAGAAAAGAATTAACTGCTGAGGAATTGGCAGAGAAAAAAGCTTCTGCTACTACATTTGAAGAGTTGCTATTAGTTAACAAAACCGATTTAGTTTTAGATGGAATTGAACCAATGAACGGGTCTGATGCCTATGCAATTAAAAATGGTAAAACAACTTTATACTATGATGTAAAAACAGGTTTAAAGCTTGCTGAAGCTAAGTTAGTTGAAAAAGGAGATAAAAAAATGACCGTTAGCACTAACTATACTGATTATAGAGAAGTTAAAGGTGTGAAAGTTCCATTTGAAATTATCATTAATCAAGGTATGGAATTGGATTTCAAAATGTCTGAAGTTAAAATTAACGAAGGTGTAAGTGATGCTGATTTTCAATAATCATAATTAAATGAAATAAAAAAGGCCGTCAGTTTTGACGGCCTTTTTTTATGTCTTAAAAATTACTTTTTATTAGCTAAATAAACTCCAATTAAAATTACAAACGCTCCAAAGAACTGAAAAGGGGTAAGCATTTCATGATCTAAAAGTCCCCAAAAGAAAGCCACAACCGGAATTAAATAAGTAACCGAAGAAGCAAATACGGGAGAGGATATTTGAATTAACTTAAAGAAACAAATGTTTGCAATACCCGTGCCTACAATTCCAAGCACCATTATATAAAGCATCGCATGTTGGGTTTGAGGTAAAGTGCTTACGGCAATAAAATCAGTTGAAAATAGCACAACCAATGCGGGAGCTAAAAGCACTACAAAATTTCCTGTTGTTATGCTTAAAGGCTTTACATCAGAAAGTAATTTCTTAATCAAATTCACATTTATAGCATAACAAACGGAAGCAATAATTACCAATATTGCATAGTAATTGTTATCAGAGGTCTCTTGTTTGCCACTAAAAATTAATACCGCAGTACCTATTAACCCAATAATTATACCAATAAATTGACTCCTTTTAAAAGAAAGTCCAAATACTGCAAAACCGATCAATAAAGTATTTAAAGGAGTTAGTGAATTTAATATGGAACATATAGAACTACTCACTTTGGTTTGAGCAATAGCAAATAGAAACGCCGGAATAAATGTGCCGAATAAAGCCGTAATTGCAATGTATTTCCATTGGTGCATTTTTATTTCTGTCAAGCTTTTAAAACCAATCAGTAATAAAAACAGAGAAGTGAAAATAATGCGTAAAGCACCCAGTTGGTAGGGTGACAATCCAATAAGTCCTTTCTTAATTAATATAAATGAACTTCCCCATATTAAAGAAAGAACTACTAATAGTGTCCATTGAACTTGCTTGGTTTGCATTTTTTACATTTTAAGTGACAAATTTGACATAATTTTATGAATTGTCGAATAAAAATTACAGTAATTTTGTAGTAATAAATAATTTATCCCAATTCTAAAATAATAATCATGAAATTTTCAAATTCAATTATAGTAATAGCACTTGCAACTTTATTAATTGTAAGTTGTAAAAACAATAATTCAAAATCAGATGAAACTGCAACAAAGTCTGATGCTAAAAAAGAAATAGCCGCAGCAGTAAAACCTGAAACCGCTTCATTTACAATAGACGGAATGACTTGCCCAGAAGGTTGTGCAAAAACCATCGAAAAAAGCCTATCTGAAATGGATGGCGTTCAAAATGCCAAAGTAGATTTTGACAAAAAACTAGCAACGGTAAATTTTGATCTTGACAAACTTAAATCAAAAGATATTGTAAAAGCTGTTGAAGCTATAGGTGATGGACAATCTTACAAAGTATCAAATGTGAAGATTGGAACCAAGTAGCAAATAAAAAAGGAACTCAATGAGTTCCTTTTTTATTTCCATTTTATTGTTTCCATTAAGGTTTGCATGTCATTTCGAATATAATCTGCCGCAGGCATAATCGAATCAAAATTTGGTTTAGCATAAAAATATACAGATGCTGTTAAAAAATGTTTTACGCTATCCGTCGCATAAAACTGCGCGTTGGTTGCTGCGTTCCCAGATACTTTATAAAACATTCCATAAACCTTTTTTTCTGGGTTTATAAAAGGTTGTTCCAATATATCATCAGCTTTAATTACATGCTCATAAGTAAGCTTTTGAGCATCACGAAGTAATTTATTTATATCGCCATTTACAGGCTTATAAGTAAGATAAATTGTTGCTTTCATTTTGGGATAGGTTATTGTAAAACCGCAATTTTTATCTTCTTTTATATCTGCATCTGAATTAATATTAAAAGTAAACGGACACTGATTTTCAAAAGCAG
The DNA here is from genome assembly GCA_945872875.1 of Flavobacterium psychrophilum. Lineage (GTDB taxonomy): Bacteria > Bacteroidota > Bacteroidia > Flavobacteriales > Flavobacteriaceae > Flavobacterium > Flavobacterium psychrophilum_N. The sequence continues at coordinate 31,469 of CAMCBB010000002.1, read as the reverse complement.
CATATTTAGCAATTGGATAATTCAATCGCAACTGACTAGAAGGCTTTGGTAAGACTTCATTTTTGCATGAAACAAGCAATAATGCACTAAACAAAAATGTTCCAATATAAATAAATAATTTACCCATCAACGGTTACTTTTATTTGTTTTATTCTTTTTCTGTCTACGATTGCAATGGTAAAAAGGCAATTTTCAAAAGGTATTTTCTGCCCTTTTTTTGGAAAATTTCCTAGTATTTCTAATATAAAACCGGCCAAAGTTTCTGCTTCTCCTTTTCGGGTTTCAAATAAATCTTCCTCCACTGAGATAATTCTGTAAAAATCTTTTAGATTGATTTTCCCATCAAAGAGAAAATTCTTCTCATCTATTTGAGAATAATTGATGTTATCTTCGTCAAATTCATCGCTTATATCTCCAACAATTTCTTCAATTACATCTTCTAAAGAAACCAGCCCAGATGTCCCTCCATATTCATCAACAACAATAGCCAAATGGCTTTTCATACTTTGAAAATCTTTTAGCAAATCATCTAATTTTTTGTTCTCAGGAACAAAAAACGGCTCTCGAAGTAAAGTTTTCCAGTCAAAATCTACTGAATTAATATGTGGAATTAAATCTTTTACAAACAGAACGCCTTTGATGGTGTCGATATTGTCTTCATAAACCGGAATTCTAGAATAACCTTTTTCTATAACTTGAGGTAAAACTTCTGAAAAAGGAGCGTCAATTTCAAGAGCAAAAATGTCAATTCGTGGACTCATGACCTGCTTGGTATCGGTATTTCCAAAAGAAACAATTCCTTCAAGTAACTTTTGTTCTTCATGCGATGTTTCATCTGTAGAAGTTAACTCAAGCGCTTGTGACAAATGATCAACAGAGAAATTGGTTTTTTGTTTGCCTAATTTTTCTTGAATAAAACCACTAATTCCCTTTAATGGATAACTAATAGGAGAAAGAATTTTACTTAAAAATAAAATAGGATACGCAATAAAACCTGCGAATTTTTTATTGTTTCTACTTGCATAAACTTTTGGAAGTACCTCTCCAAAAAGTAAAATTAAAAAAGTAACCAAAAGCACTTCTACTCCAAATTTTAATGCAGGAATGGCAATCATTGAAAACAATTTATCTAACGAAAAAGAAAACAAAACCACAACGGCTATATGCAAAAAGTTATTTGCAATTAATATGGTTGCTAATAATTTTTTAGGTTTTCCTAATAATTTATGAATAACATTGTATTTAGTTGGATTGTTTTGAGATAAGTCGGATAAATCTTTTTTTGATAATGAAAAAAGTGCCACCTCTGCAGCTGCAACCATTGCAGTGCAAAACAACAAGGAAATTATTCCAATAATTCCAATGAAAAAATTGGAGTCAAAACTAAATTGTGTAATACTGGGCTCTGGGTCCAAAGTCAATAATATTAGTTATTTAAAAAGGTAAATCATTCTCAATTGGAGGATTCAAGTTGTCAAATGTACTGTTTTTTGAATCAGAATCCTGCAAATGTCTATTTGCTTCTGTATCTTTTTTTACATTCAAGAAAGTAAACTCGGTAACCTGAATTTCTGTGGTGGACTTGGTAGTTCCATCTTCTGCTTGCCATTGGCGCGATTTTATTCTGCCTTCTACATAAATTTTATCCCCTTTTGAAAGATATTTTTCACATATTTCGGCTGCTTTATTTCTTACAACAAGATTGTGCCACTCGGTTGAAGTAATCTTTTCATTGGTTTGTTTGTTAATGTACACCTCATTTGTTGCCAATGAAAATCGTCCAATGCTGTTGCCGCCTTCAAAATAATGCATCTTAATTTCACTGCCAAGATGGCCAATTAACATTACTTTATTTAAAGTTCCATACATAATAAAAGATTTTATTGTATTTCAAAATTACAAATTAAATAGAATATTTTTCAATAAAATTATAAATTACTATTGGAAATGGGTATTTTTTTATTTGGTTTGAAGGAATTCCGGCTGTAATTTCGCTACGAACTTGAACCCTATAAAAGTTAATATGCAGTTTTTGATGCGACAACTTATGTATCACCGTATTGGGATTGTATTGCACTATAGATTCAATATTCAAGTCACCAAATTTTGTAGAAATTAAATTGGAAATAGCATCAAAATCTAATTCCATTTCAGTTTCAATAATAGGAAATTCGTATAAATTGTGCCAAATTCCTTTTTCGGTTCTTTTATTTATTTGGGTGTTATTGGCATGGTCTAATAATACAACATAATTAAGGTATCTATTGGTAACCTTCGTCTTTTTTAACTTCACCGGAAGTTGCCCTACCAGCCCTTTTTGTAAAGCGGCACAACTGGAGTTAAAAACACATTGATTGCAATTTGGATTTTTGGGAGTGCATTGCATGGCGCCAAATTCCATGATGGCTTGATTAAATAAAGCAGGATTATCAAGGGGCATTAATTCTTTGGCTAAGGCTGTAAAATCTTTTTTGGCTGCAGCCGAAGCAATGTCGGTTTCAACATTTAAATACCGAGCCAGCACTCTAAAAACATTTCCGTCTACAACCGGAACCGCTTCGTTAAAAGCAAAGGATGCAATGGCTGCGGCGGTATATTGACCTATGCCTTTTAGTTTTAATAAATCAGTATAATTATTCGGGAAAATTCCGTTGAAATCATGAGCAATAATTTTGGCGGTTTGATGCATATTTCGTGCGCGAGAATAGTAGCCTAATCCTTGCCAAAGCTTTAATACATGTTCTTCATCGGCATTAGCCAAATCAAAAACAGTTGGAAACGCCTCCATGAAACTCAAATAATAGGGTAATCCCTGTGCAACCCTTGTTTGTTGCAGCATAATTTCCGAAAGCCAAATAGGATAGGGATCGGTGGTATTTCGCCAAGGCAAATCGCGTTTGTTTTGTAAATACCAAGCCAATAATGAGTTATAAAAATGCATCTTAAAATCTAAAACGGTAAAAGTAATTCATTATGTGATTAAATTTTAATCAATTATCCTTGAAATATTGTTTTTTTAATTACTATATTTGCACTCTCAAAAAATTTACAATAAATATTAAAATATTAAAGAAAATGACGAAAGCAGATATCGTAGCGAAAATTTCTGAAAAATTAGGCCTTGAAAAAGGAGATGTTCAAGCAACCGTTGAAGCATTAATGGAAGAAGTTAAAGAATCATTAGAAAATGGTAATAATGTTTACTTAAGAGGGTTTGGAAGCTTTATTATCAAAACAAGAGCTGAAAAAACAGGTAGAAACATTTCAAAAAATACTACAATTAAAATTCCAGCACACAATATTCCAGCATTTAAACCTGCAAAAGTATTTGTAGAAGGAGTAAAAACTAAAACCGAAATAGCGGTTTAAAAAAATTATTATTAATCTAAAAAAATTATACCATGCCAAGCGGTAAAAAAAGAAAAAGACATAAGGTAGCGACGCACAAACGTAAAAAAAGAGCGAGAGCTAACCGTCACAAAAAGAAAAAGTAGTTTTAAACTACTTTTTTCTTTTTAAACGTTCATTGAAAAAGAATTTTAGTAACCCGTATTCAGTAACAGTTAACAGTTTGCTAACTGAAAACTGCAACTACCAACTAAAATTCACCGGGTAATACCTGAAATAATGTTTAATCCATCTGTGTTAAAGTTGGAAGTTGAAAGTTAGAAGTTAGAGGTGAAAACCTACAACAAATAACTTAAAACCTATGACCTAACATAGATAAAAATTTACAACATGAATAAAGAATTAATCATCCGTAGTGGTGAAGATGCTGTAGATTTTGCCTTATTAAAAGATGGAAAACTAATTGAATTACACAAAGAAAAAGAAACAGGGAATAATTTCTTAGTTGGTGATATTTTTATTGCCAAAATTAGAAAACCAGTTCCCGGACTTAATGCGGCTTTTGTAAATGTAGGCTATGAAAAAGATGCCTTTTTACATTACCACGATTTAGGTCCTGCGTTACATTCTTATTTGAAATTCATAAAACTTGTAAACACAGGTAAAATAAAAGATTTTTCACTAAAAACCTTTAAGTTTGAAAATGAGATTGATAAAGACGGCGCCATAGCAGATGTGCTAAGCGTTAATCAATCGGTATTAGTGCAAGTGGTTAAAGAACCCATTTCTACCAAAGGCCCAAGAATAAGCACGGAGCTTTCTTTTGCAGGTAGATTTTTAGTTCTTGTCCCTTTTTCTGATCGTGTTTCTATTTCACAAAAAATAGAAGACCGTGCCGAAAAAGACCGATTAAAAAAATTGGTGCAAGCAGTCAGACCAAAAGGATTTGGCGTTATTGTGCGAACAGTAGCAGAAGGCAAAACAACAACAGAATTAGAAAAAGATTTGCAGAATCTTATGAACAGATGGACTGCAATGTGTAAAAAATTACCAACCGCTCATCATCCGTCAAAGGTATTAGGAGAGCTAAACAAAGCTTCCTCAATATTAAGAGACGTATTTAATGACACCTTTACAGGTATTCATATTGATGATGAAGAGTTGTATCAGGAAACAAAGGACTATTTAGCCGAAATAGCTCCCGAAAAACAAAAAATAGTGAAATATTATCAGTCAAATGATACCCCACTATTTGAAAAATATCATATAGAGCGTCAAATAAAAACCTCATTCGGTAGAACCGTTTCTATGAGTAAAGGAGCTTATTTGATTATAGAACATACCGAGGCCTTACACGTTATTGATGTAAATAGCGGTAACCGTTCTAACAAAGCAACCAATCAGGAAGATACCGCACTAGAAGTAAACATGATTGCAGCTGCAGAAGTAGCACGCCAATTAAGACTTCGCGATATGGGTGGTATTATTGTAGTTGATTTTATTGACATGCAAAACCCTGATAACCGCCAGGTTCTTTACAATTTCTTGAAAGAAGAAATGAGTGATGATAAGGCAAAACACAAAATCTTACCGCCAAGTAAATTTGGTTTAGTTCAAATTACAAGACAGCGTGTAAGACCAGAAGTTAATATTGAAACAAGAGAAGAAAATCCAAATAATTTAAGCGGAGATGTTGATGCTCCAATTCAAATTATAGATAAAATTACATTCTCTCTTGAAAAAATTATCAAAGACCATAATAAAGTGAAATTAAATGTTCACCCGTTTGTGGCAGCCTATTTAAAGAAAGGATTTCCTTCTATTCGTTCAAAATGGTTTTTTGAACATAAAAAATGGGTTAAAATCATTCCTCGTGATGCGTATACGTATCTAGAATATCATTTTTTTGATAGCCAAGGGAAAGAAATTAAATAAAAAAAAGCCTTACAGAAATGTAAGGCTTTTTTGGTTATATAAAGTGCTGCTTTATTGCAATATAATTTTCTTAATGTCTACAATTTGTCCTTGAGCATTTATTATTTGAACAAAATAAACGCCATTCCCTCCCCATGGTATGCCATTTTGTGCAAACTATGTGCAAACTTTTAAGCAAAAAAAACCCTACATTTCTGTAAGGCTTTGTTTTACTTGTGGTCCCACCTGGGCTCGAACCAGGGACCACCTGATTATGAGTCAGGTGCTCTAACCAACTGAGCTATAGGACCGGTTAAGAGGTTGCAATATTACCACTATTTTTAATTTATTGCAAGTGTTTTTTGTTTTTTGGCATACCAACAAAAAAAATCCATCTTTTATGCTATTTCCTGGCACAACTCAATCAAAACGCCATTGGTAGTTTTTGGGTGTAAAAAAACAACCAACTTATTGTCAGCGCCCTTTTTTGGCACTTCATTTAACAATACAAATCCTTCGTCTTGCAAGCGTTGCATTTCACTGTGAATGTCTTGTACATCAAAAGCAATGTGGTGAATTCCCTCCCCTTTTTTTTCTAAAAATTTGGCAATAGGGCTATCCGCGTTGGTTGCTTCAAGCAATTCGATTTTGTTTGGGCCATTCATGAAGAACGAGGTTTTCACCCCTTCGCTAGCAACTTCTTCTTGCTTGTAGGCTGGTTTGCCAAATAATTTTTCGAAAAGCAAATTGGAAGTTTCCAAGCTTTTTACAGCAATCCCGATATGTTCTATTTTTCTCATCTTTTAAGGTACAAAGTTCTAAGATTCTTAGGTGCTAAGGTATTAAAAATTACAAAATCTATTAAAAATAGCGAAGGTATTTCATCAACAAATCAAAACAATAACAAACTTTGCTGCTTTGGGAGTTTGCGACTTTAAAAAAATCGTATTTTTGCCAAATGGAAACAAACAGACAGAAAAAAATAGGAAGTGTTTTACAAAATGATTTAGTAGACATTCTTCAAGGTGAAATAAGAAAAAACGGAATTACCAATTTGGTGATTTCAGTTTCTAAAGTGTCCGTAACCACCGATCTTGGAGTTGCCCGAGTATATCTTAGTGTGTTCCCTCAAGACAGAGCACAAGAAATATTAGAAGCAGTAAAATCAAACATGCCATTAATCAAACACGATTTAGCGCAACGCGTAAAAATGCAGCTTCGAAAAGTGCCCAATCTTTCTTTCTACATCGACGACTCTCTTGATTATATTGAGAAAATAGACAACGCCCTTGCCGGAAAAGAAAACCCAATTACCAATAGAGAACTTCTAGAAAAACGAAAAAGATCGTAAGTGAATTTTCCGCTGTACATAGCCAAAAGGTACCTTTTTAGCAAAAGCAAAAATAATGCAATCAACATTATTACCCGAATTGCTTCGGGGGGAATTATCATTGGCGCCATGGCCTTGTTTGTAGTGCTTTCGGTTTTTAGCGGATTACGCGTTTTTAGTTTGTCTTTTTCCAATGATTTTGATCCCGATTTAAAGGTAAACCCAATAACCGGAAAATCATTTGTACTTACTCCAGAACAAGAACAAAAATTACTAAAATGCCCCGGAGTTGCATCCTACAGCAAGATAATAGAAGAGCGCGTGCTCTTTTCATTTGACGAAAAACAGCAAGTAGCTTACATAAAAGGGGTAGATTCTAATTATGTTAAAGTCAACAAAGCTTCCCAAAAATTATTTAACGGACAATGGCTTCGCCCAAATACCTACCAAGTAGTTATTGGCTATGGTATTTCTGAGAAACTTTCACTTGGTTTATTCGATATGAATAATGTTTTGGAAGTAATGGCTCCCAAACCAGGGAAAGGTAATTTTTCTTCAATAAATCCCGAAGATTCTTTTAGTAAATTAGCCTTGGTTCCTGTTGGAATTTATGCCATAAGTGAAGAACTCGATTCCAAATATGTATTTACCGATTTGGGCTTGGCGCAAGAATTATTACTTTACCGCCAAAATCAAATTTCGGGAATTGAAATAAGAACGAAACCCAATGCAAACGAAACCGAAGTTATTGAAGCCGTAACTAAAATTTGCAACAATAAAGTAGCGGTAAAAACACGCGCCCAACTCAACGCGACGCTTTACAAAATGCTCAACACCGAAAATATTGCGGTGTATCTTATTTTTACTTTGGTAATTATTATTGCGCTTTTCAACTTAATTGGCGCTTTAATTATGATGGTTTTGGATAAAAAAGCCAATCTTAAAACGCTATTTAATTTGGGTGTAGAAGTAAAAGATTTACGCAAAATTTTCCTATTGCAAGGAACACTATTAAGTGTTTTTGGCGGATTGATAGGTTTGATTTTAGGAATTATTATTGTGGTGATTCAACAACAATTCCAACTGATTATGATTACTCCATCGTTAGCTTATCCAGTGGAATTTAGCTTTCAAAATGTAGGCATTGTATTTGCCACTATTGTTTCCCTTGGATTTATTGCTAGCTTAATTGCAAGTAGTCGAGTGACAAAAAAGTTATTGGATTAGTCTTCGACAAGCTCAGACTGACACAACTGTTCTCTAAAATTAGTAAACAAGGTTAAGAATTGATAGTTACATTAAGCTTAATTGTCACATTGAGCTAAGTGCACCAAATTGAAAATTGATTGGTGCTTTGAAACATGATTGTCACAAAAAGCTAAGTTTATCAAATTGAAAATAGATTGTCACATTGAGCCTTAATTGTCACATTGAGCCATGAACCTCACATTGAACCATGAACCTCACATTGAGCCTTAATTGTCACATTCAGCCATGAGCCTCACATTGAACCATGAACCTCACATTGAGCTTAATTGTCACATTGAGCCTGTCGAAATGGACAATTTAATGAAACTCCTCCTAAAAGTATATTGGTTTAATAGATAGGCAAATCCAAATAGATCTCCTGAATTTCATTTAATGCTTGAAACAATTGCTCTGGATCTTCTAGGGTAACTAGTTTCAATCGGAATTCTTTAAAGTTGGGAATTCCTTTGAAATAATTGGTATAATGGCGGCGCATTTCTACAATTCCGAGGCGTTCCCCTTTCCAGTCCATAGACCAAGTTAAGTGGTTACGGGCTGCTTCTACTCTATCGTTAATAGTTGGTTTTGCAAGGTGTTCTCCTGTAGCAAAATAATGCTTAATTTCGTTAAAAATCCAAGGATAACCAATAGCTGCACGACCAATCATCATGCCGTCTAGTCCGTATTTGTTTTTGTATTCTAAAGCTTTTTCGGGTGAATCGATATCGCCATTACCAAAAATTGGCATGGTAATTCTAGGGTTATTTTTGATGCGTTGGATGTGACTCCAATCGGAATGCCCTTTATACATTTGGGCGCGCGTTCTTGCATGCACCGTTAAGGCTTGCACACCAATATCTTGCAAGCGCTCGGCAACCTCGTCAATATTAATGGAATTTTCATCCCAACCCAAACGGGTTTTTACCGTTACCGGAAGGTTGGTTCCTTTAATAACCGATTTGGTTAACCGCACCATCAAATCGACATCTTTCAAAACGCCGGCACCGGCACCTTTACAAACTACTTTTTTTACGGGACAACCAAAATTAATGTCTACCAAGTCGGGCTGCACGGCATCTACAATTCGGGCTGATAGTTCCATGGCTTCTTCATCACCACCAAATATTTGAATTCCTACCGGACGCTCGTAATCGAAAATATCTAATTTTTGTTTGCTTTTTACGGCATCACGAATCAAGCCTTCACTCGAAATAAATTCGGAATACATTAAATCGGCACCATGTAATTTACACAATCTACGAAATGGCGGATCGCTCACATCTTCCATTGGAGCGAGTAGCAAAGGGAAATCGGGTAAAATGATGTTGCCTATTTTGGGCATGGATATTGAATTTTTGGCAAAAGTACAAAAATTTGTGTGTTTGAAGTTTAAGGTTTCAAGTTTGAGTCATATAAATCAAATCTTTGCTTTATATTTGCAGATTAAATCCTTACTTATTAGGGTTTGCGTTAGGGATTGCAGCGGCATCCTTTTGTGCATCCCGATGGCAATCGGGAGGAACAAAAGATACAGCGGAAAGCCCGACCAAAATGAAACGATAGTGAAATTGTGGTAACGCCCTGCTTCGACAACGCTCAGCATGACATAAATTGATAGTAAAAAGAATGAAAAACATAAGAAATTTTTGCATTATTGCACACATTGATCACGGAAAAAGTACGCTTGCCGACCGACTTCTTGGGGCAACCCAAACGGTTACGGCCCGTGAAGAAAAAGCGCAGTTGCTGGATAACATGGACTTGGAGCGTGAGCGTGGAATTACCATTAAGAGTCACGCCATTCAAATGGAGTACAAATACAAGGGCGAGGATTATATCTTGAACCTTATTGACACTCCGGGGCATGTGGATTTTTCGTATGAAGTTTCCCGATCTATTGCGGCTTGCGAAGGTGCGCTACTTATTGTGGATGCAGCTCAAAGTATTCAGGCGCAAACAATTTCTAACTTGTATTTGGCTTTAGAAAACGACTTGGAAATTATTCCGGTGTTGAATAAAGTGGATTTGCCAAGTGCGAATCCGGAGGAAGTAAGTGACGATATTATTGATTTATTGGGTTGCAAACTAGAAGAAATTATTCACGCATCAGGTAAAACCGGATTTGGCGTAGAAAATATATTGGCTGCCATTATTGAAAAAATTCCGCCACCAAAAGGAATTAAAGAAGAACCTTTACAGGCCTTAATTTTTGATTCGCATTACAATCCGTTTCGTGGAATTGAAGTAATTTTTCGTGTGAAAAATGGCGAAATCCGTAAGGGGCAAAAAATTAAATTCATGGCAACTGGTAATGAATATTTTGCCGATGAAGTGGGAACTCTTAAGTTAAACCAAGTGCCAAAAGATTGCATTTCTACTGGCGATGTGGGGTATTTAATTTCGGGGATTAAAGAAGCAAAAGAGGTAAAAGTGGGCGACACGATTACCGATGCAAAAACTCCAACTACAAATATGATTACTGGATTTGAAGATGTAAAACCAATGGTTTTTGCCGGAATTTATCCTGTAGACACCGAAGATTTTGAAGACTTGCGTTCCTCAATGGAGAAGTTGCAATTAAATGATGCTTCGTTAGTGTTCACGGCAGAAAGTTCGGCAGCATTAGGATTTGGTTTCCGTTGTGGATTCTTAGGAATGTTGCATATGGAGATCATTCAAGAGCGTTTGGAGCGTGAATTTGACATGACCGTTATTACTACGGTTCCCAACGTTTCGTATTTGGCTTACACCAAAAAAGATCCGGATACCTCGTTTATTATAAACAACCCTTCCGACTTGCCAGAGCCATCGCGTTTGGACCGTGTGGAAGAACCTTATATTAAAGCAACCATCATTACAAAAGCTGATTTTGTTGGGAATGTCATGAGTTTGTGTATTGAAAAACGCGGACTAATTACCAACCAAACTTATTTAACTACCGAAAGAGTGGAGTTGAATTTTGACATGCCTTTGGCCGAAATTGTATTTGATTTTTACGACCGATTGAAAACGGTTTCCAAAGGATATGCTTCATTTGACTATTCGCCAATTGGGATGCGTACTTCTAAACTAGTAAAACTGGATGTGCTTTTAAACGGACAAACCGTAGATGCCCTTTCGGCATTAATTCACGAGGATAATGCGTATCATATTGGTAAAAAAATGACCGAAAAATTACGCGAGTTAATTCCGAGACAGCAATTTGACATTCCGATTCAGGCTGCCATTGGAGCTAAAATCATTGCGCGTGAAACCATAAAAGCCCTTCGTAAAGATGTTACCGCCAAATGTTATGGTGGAGATATTTCTCGTAAAAGAAAACTTTTGGAAAAACAGAAAAAAGGGAAAAAGAGAATGCGTCAAGTTGGAAATGTAGAAATCCCTCAAGAAGCATTTATGGCAGTGTTGAAGTTGAATGACTAAGAGGTATTAAGATAAAAGTATTAAGAATTAAGACTAACCCAATGACGAAAGTTGTTGGGTTTTTTGGTTTATTGAAAGATAATTTCATTAAATTTGTTTTATGGATGCACTAAAATTAAATAGCGATTTAGATTTTAATAAGCTTTTGGAAGCTGTGAAGCAGCTTTCCCCAATGGAATTGCTTACATTAAATGATGCTATTTGGAATGAAGCAATTGAAATTCCGGCAGAGCACCAAGCTTTAGTTTTAAATCGAGTTGCAAAATCAGAAAGAGATTCAAGTAGAATTTTAGATTGGGAAAAGGTTTCTAAAAACCTATAATCCTTTGATTTATCAAATAAAAATAGATATTGACGCCATTAATGATATTCAGGAAGCGCGCGATTGGTATGAACTACAATTAATAGGATTAGGACTACAATATAAAAATCAAGTCAAAAAACAAATCAATTCATTAAAGAAAAACCCTACTATATTTTCGATAAAATACGATGAAATTCATTGTAGAAAAATTGAAAAATTTCCATTTTTAATTCATTATAAAATTAATGAAGAAAAGAAAACAGTAACCATTTTTGCAGTTTTTCATACTTCAAGAACTCCTGAAATATGGAGCAGAAATACCAAATAGTATAACCCAATAGCGAAAGTTGTTGGGTTTTTTGTTTGGGAAACTTTCAAGAAAAGAGTGTTTTGCGGTAAACGAAATTCCTTTGTACCTTTGCCACATGATAGAAGAAAAAAATCCGCAACGCACTTCCCTATCCCAACTGGGAGAATTTGGTTTGATTGAACATTTAACCAAGAATTTTACCATTCAGCAACATTCCACCTTAAAAGGAATTGGAGATGACGCTGCCGTTTTAGATTTCAAGGATAAAAAGATTGTGGTTTCTACCGATTTGCTAATTGAAGGGGTGCATTTTGATTTGTCCTACATGCCATTAAAACATTTGGGTTACAAAGCTGTGGTGGTTAATGTATCGGATATATGCGCCATGAATGCCAAAGCGACTCAAATAACCGTTTCGGTTGCTGTTTCAAATCGTTTTCCTTTGGAAGCTTTAGAAGAGCTGTTTGAAGGAATTACACATGCGGCTAAATTTTATAATGTTGATGTAATTGGTGGCGATACCACTTCGTCTCAAAAAGGTTTGATTCTTTCAATTACCGCTATCGGCGAGGCAAATCAAGAAGATATTACATACAGAAACGGTGCAAATGCAGCCGATTTACTTGTTGTAACGGGTGATATTGGTTCGGCTTATATGGGATTGCAAGTTTTAGAAAGAGAAAAACAAGTGTTTCAGGTAAATCCTAATAACCAACCCGATTTAGATGCGTACACCTATTTAATTGAACGCCAATTAAAACCAGAAGCACGCCACGACATTAAAGGATTATTGGAAAAATTGGAATTAAAACCAACCTCCATGATTGATATTTCGGATGGGTTGTCTTCAGAGATCATTCACCTTTGCAAACAAAGCAGTGTGGGTTGTAATTTATATGAAGAGAAAATTCCGGTAGACCCTCAGTTTATTAATGTGTGTGAGGAATTCAATATCGATTCTACCACTGTTGCTATAAATGGTGGTGAAGATTATGAATTGCTTTTCACCATTAAAATGGAGGATTATGATAAAATAAAAGCGAATCCAAATTTTACTGTAATCGGACACATGACGCAAGAAAGTGAAGGGATTCATTTAATTACTCGAGCCAATACCAAAATCCCTTTAAAGGCCAGAGGTTGGGATGCTATAAGCGAATAAAAAAAATCCACTAATTTCTTAGTGGATTTTTTTATGAGTATTGAATTTCAATTAGATCATTTTTTGCAACCAGTTTTTCATAGAAACTTCGTTTTCTATAATGGTTTTTAAATCGGAGATCTTAACGCGATCTTGTTTCATGGTATCTCTATGACGAATAGTTACCGTTTGGTCTTCTATCGTTTGATGATCTACAGTAATACAAAACGGAGTTCCAAGAGCATCTTGTCTTCTGTAGCGTCTTCCTACTGCATCTTTTTCATCATAAGTTACATTGAAATCCCATTTTAAATCGGCTATTATTTGCTGCGCAATTTCTGGTAATCCATCTTTTTTTACCAATGGTAAAATCGCCGCTTTGGTTGGAGCTAAAACCGCTGGCAAACTCAATACGGTTCGTAAGGATCCGTCTTCTAGCGTTTCTTCTTTTAAAGAAGTTGCAAATACAGCTAAAAACATTCTATCTAATCCAACCGAAGTTTCTACTACATACGGCACATAGTTTTGATTCAATTCGGTGTCAAAATATTGTAATTTTCTTCCTGAAAATTGTTCGTGTGCTTTTAAATCGAAATCGGTTCTAGAATGGATTCCTTCCAATTCTTTAAAACCAAATGGGAAGTTAAACTCAATATCGGCAGCAGCATTAGCATAATGGGCTAATTTTTCATGATCGTGAAAACGGTAATTTTCTTTTCCTAAACCAAGAGATAAATGCCATTTCAATCGGGTATCTTTCCAGTAGTCGTACCATTTCATTTCTTCGCCTGGTTTTACAAAGAATTGCATTTCCATTTGCTCAAATTCACGCATACGGAAAATAAATTGACGGGCTACAATTTCGTTTCTAAAGGCTTTTCCGGTTTGTGCAATTCCGAATGGAATTTTCATACGCCCGGATTTTTGTACATTTAAGAAATTCACAAAAATTCCTTGCGCTGTTTCTGGACGAAGGTATAAATCCATTGCAGTATCTGCAGAAGCACCAAGCTTGGTTCCAAACATCAGATTAAACTGACGCACTTCGGTCCAGTTTCTAGAACCTGTTTCCGGATCGGCAATTTCCAATTCTTCAATCAATGCTTTCACATCTTCCAAATCGCCATTACCTAAAGAACGGCCCATTCTTTCAAGAATTTCTCTTTCTTTAGCTAAATATTCCACTACACGCGCATTGGTAGTGATGAATTCTTGTTCGTTAAAAGCATCACCAAAGCGTACTTTTGCTTTTTCTATTTCTTTTTTGGCTTTCAGATTTAATTTTTCGGCATAATCCTCAATTAAAACATCGGCGCGGTATCTTTTTTTAGAATCTTTATTGTCAATTAATGGATCGTTAAAAGCATCCACATGCCCAGAAGCTTTCCACGTAGTAGGATGCATTAATATTGCCGCATCCAATCCAACAATATTTTCGTGCATTTGCACCATTGCTTTCCACCAATATTCGCGGATGTTTTTCTTTAACTCTACTCCATTTTGTGCATAATCATAAACTGCACTAAGTCCATCGTAAATTTCGCTTGACGGAAAAATAAATCCGTATTCTTTTGCATGCGAAACTACATTCTTAAATATATCTTCTTGTTTTGCCATAGTGGTGCAAAAATATAAAAAGTGCGTTTAAATTATATTGCTATTTGGATTTTTATTAAATTTAAGTAACAAATAGTTTAGCTGATGTTTGAAAAGCTCCTTAATTTATTTTTCCCGAAAGCGTGTGCGGGGTGTAATTCATTTTTGTTGGCCAATGAAAAAGTAATTTGCACCGTTTGCCGACACGAAATTCCGCTGACTAATCATTCTAAAATAGAAAACAACGAAGCGCATGTAAAATTTTATGGCAGAATTCCAATTGAGTTTGCCGGTGCTTTATTTTATTTCCACAAAAAAGGAATTGTTCAAGAATTAATTCACAAACTCAAGTACAAAGGACATCAAGAAATAGGAACTGCGGTTGGCTATTGGTATGCCGAAGAAATAAAAAGCATTAAGGAATTGCAGGATGTTGATTTTATTATTCCGGTGCCGTTACATAGAAAAAGACTCAAAAAACGGGGGTACAATCAGGTGGAAACCTTTGGAAAAGCACTATCCGAAAGCACAAAAATACCTTACGATGATAATGTGTTAATTAGAACTATATATTCTAAAACACAAACCAACAAGAATATTTTAGGTCGAAGTGAAATGGCAAAAAGTATCTTTAGTATAACTGCGGATGAGTCGCATCACAACAAGAATTTTTTACTTATTGATGATGTGATTACCACCGGTTCAACACTAGAAGCTTGTGGCAGAGAATTGCTAAAAATTCCGGGGGCACGATTGAGTATTGTTTGCATGGCCATGACGCAATAATTATTTTTAGTTAATTATAAATCAAAAGATTTCGTTACCTCTAAATATAATTGTTATTTTGCGAATAAATTAAAAAGGAATGCAAAGCTTAAATTGTAAATATCTACTTTTATTACTAACTATAACTACCATTGGTTGTGCTAAAAGAGGTATGATTACTGGTGGAAAAAAAGACACAATTGCTCCGGTGCTTACTACTAGTTTGCCAAAAAATGGTTCACTTAATTTTAATAGAAAAGAAATCAAATTAACTTTTAATGAATTTGTAAAGTTGAAAGAGGTTTCAAAACAGTTGATTATTTCTCCACCAATGAAATCCCAACCAGAAATTTTACCAGCAACAGCAAGTAAAACGCTATCCATAAAAATAAAAGATACTTTACTGCCAAATACAACCTACAGTATTAATTTTGGAAGTAGCATTCAAGACAATAACGAAAACAACCCTTACCAGCAATTTAAATATGTTTTTTCTACCGGAAATTATATCGATTCGCTTACATTGGGTGTGACTACAAAAGATGCGATTGCAAGAAAAATAGATCACTTTGTTTCTATTTTATTATATGAAGTAAATGATAAATACACCGATTCTATTATTTACAAACAAGTTCCAAGGTATGTAACCAATACTTTAGACAGTTTAAAAATTGGGAAATTTGAAAATTTGAAAAAAGGAAAATACCGACTTATTGCTTTAAAAGATGCCAACTCAAATAATAAATTTGATCCTAAAACAGATAAAATTGGATTCCAAAAAGATTTTATTACCATCCCAAATGACACCGTTTACGAATTGGAATTATTTAAAGAAGAATTGGCTTTTAAATCAATCAATTTCTCCCAAGCTTCGGCGGCAAGATACACGATGGGCTATGAGGGAAATAGCAAAGAAGTGAAAATTTCAATAAAAAAAGGCACAGAAGAAATACCTTATATATTAACCAAATTACCAAAAAAAGATTCGCTTCAATTGTGGTTTAAAGCTCCAAAAGGAGACAGTATTAAGGTTGCAATTTCTAAAAACAATTATGCTAAATCGTATTCCTTAAAAGTTAAAGATCAGAAAAAAGACAGTTTAAGTTTTACATCAGCTGTTTCTGGAACGCTAAATTTTAGAGAAGATTTTGCAATAAATTCCAATAGCCCAATAAGCAAATGGGATGTGACTAAAATGAAATTGATAAAGAAAGATTCTTCAGAAGTAAAATTCACAACCGAATATGATTCCTATAATCAAAAACTAAAATTTTTATTTTCAAAAGAACCATTAGAAAAATACAATTTGAGATTACTCCCAGGTGCATTGCATAATTATTACGATGTTCAAAATGACTCGCTCTCTTATAAATTTTCTACAAATGACATTTCTGATTATGGAAATCTAAAGGTAACTCTCGAAAATGTAAAACGATTTCCTGTAATTGTGCAATTACTCGACGAAAAAGAAGCAGTAATGGCAAGTGAATATTCGGATAAAAATACCGTTCTAAACTTTGAATTATTAGAGCCAAGAAAATACACCTTGCGCCTTATTTATGATGATAATAATGATAATGAATGGACGCCAGGAAATTTCTTAGCACTTCGTCAAAGCGAAGAAGTTATTTATTTTCCTAAAGAATTGGATGTTCGTGCCAATTGGGATGTAGAACAGCCGTTCGATTTAAGTAAATAGTATTCGCTATTATTTAATAGTTATTTCATCAATAAAAATAAAGGCATCACCACCAAAACCTTGATGCCATTCGGGCAATTTTCCAAAATTATAGGCTTTCACTTTAATGTATTTGGCATTGATTTCTGTAGCTGAATTGAATTCGAAATTTTGAAGTTTATTCACTTCATATTTTGGACTGATTTCATTTTTCACACTTCCTACAAGGGTGAAATTTACATTATCATTCGAAACATAATATTCAACTGTTGATGGAAATAGTATCCAAGAACGGGAATCTTGAAGACAATTTGCTGAAAAAGAATGAACCATTTGCTCTTTTTGTAAATCAATTACAGCTTCAAAATCCTGACTTTGATAGCCTTGCCAATCGCCTTTTCGCCAGTTTTCTGTTCCGTTAATTCCATCTATTAAGCCTTCTGGTCCACCTGCATGGTATTGCGGATTGTATTTCGATTTGATATCTATAGTATAATTGTTTGGTTTTTTAAAGAAATGGCCTTTAATACAATCTGATTTTCTTGCCCCCTCTATACAATAAGAATAAATTTCGGTTGAATTTGTAATTTCAATTGGTTCAATATATTTTTCAAATTTAATATTATCAAACGAATGATAAATTTCTGCATAAGCATAAGGATGTTGTAAAGTAATCTTCATTTTGTCTTTAAACGATTTACCGTCTGCTTGAATTACGGGAACAGGAATAATTTCATTATAAGAAAAACCAACTGCAATGTCTTTATAATTACTATTTATTCCAAAATTTTCCATAGTTCTAACAGGCATTTTTTGGAAAATTTCTTTGGTAGTTTTGTCTTCAAAATTGACTTTAATATCACTAAAATAAGGGCTAGATAAACTCCAATTAGGCAATCCTGGAGTCACTGCATAAATCCCCATTGCACTCAAAACATACCAAGCACTCATTTGCCCACAATCTTCGTTTCCAATTAATCCGTCTGGAGTATTTTTGTAAAAATTATCTAAAATATAATGCACTTTTTGGGTGGTTTTTTCTGGTTTACCAACATAATTGTACAAATAGGCCATGTGGTGACTTGGTTCGTTTCCGTGTGCGTATTGCCCAATTAAACCGGTAACATCGGCTTGTTCACGACCGGTAGTTTTGCTTTCGCTGTTGAACATTTCATCCAATTTGGCTTCAAATTTATCTTTTCCTCCATAGGCGGCAATCATTCCATCTATATCTTGTGGCACAAAAAACGAATACTGCCAAGAATTGCCTTCGGTAAAATTATTATTGATTTCTCTTGCATCAAATGGTTTGTCCCAACCACCATTTTTCTTTGGACGCATAAAATGGGTATTCCAATCGAAGACATTTTTCCAATTTTGGGAACGCTTCATAAAATAATTGTAGTCTTCTTTTTTGTTTAAAATTTCTGCCATTTGAGCAATACACCAATCGTCATAAGCATATTCTAATGTTTTAGAAACACTTTCATGTTCGTCATCCATTGAAATAAAACCTTGCCTTTTATAAGCCTCCAATCCTAAATGATCTAACATCGCACTGTGTTTGGCTGCTTCAAATGCTTTTTCGTAGTCAAAACCTGTTATTCCTTTGGCCATAGCGTCAGCCATAACCGAGACCGAATGGTAGCCAATCATACAATCAGTTTCATTGGAAGCCAATTCCCAAACTGGCAATCTTCCGCCTTGTTCGTATTGTTTTAAAAAGGTATTTATAAAATCGGCTGTTCGTTTCTTTTCTATTAATGTATACAAAGGATGTGCTGCGCGAAAGGTGTCCCAAAGCGAGAAAACTGAGTAATAATCAAATCCTTCAGCTTTGTGGATTTGGTTGTCGCGACCACGGTATTTGCCGTCTATATCTTGAGCGATATTGGGTTGCACCATTGTATGGTATAAAGCGGTGTAGAAAATGGTTTTTTTATTTTTATCAGCTTCTGTAATTTGAATTTTAGATAATTGGTTCTCCCAAAGTTGCTCAGCTTCTTTCTTTACTCGTTCAAAATTCCAATCTTTGATTTCAGAACTGTTTAATTTTGCTCCTTCATAACTTGTTGGCGAAAGTGAAACTTTCACAAGTATTTTTTCGCCTTTTATCACTTTTTTAGAAAAACTAATTGCTGTTTGAGATCCACCTATATATTCGTTTTCGGGAGAATGCATGTAATCGCCGTTACTTCGAATATCGGTTACTTTCATGGGCTCGCTAAACTCTATACGGGCAAATACAATTTGGTTTTTTGCCCAAGCTTCGCTTTCGCGCCTCACCTCAATAGTTTTACTATTTATCACATGCACTTCCCCTCCCAGCAATAAATCGCGGTGATTTAAATCGAGAATAATGTTGGCTTGCCCAGCAGCATTAAAGGTGTATTCATGAAATCCAACTCGTGTAGACGATGTTAAGCGTACATCGATATTGTGTTTATCTAATTTAACAGAATAAAACCCAGCGCTAGCCTTTTCATTTTTATGAGAAAATTTGGAAGAATAGACTTTATTATCCAGCGTTGGTTTTCCCATCGTGGGCATCAGCATAATATCTCCAAAATCAGAGCAGCCTGTTCCGTTTAAATGGGTATGTGAAAAACCATAAATTGTAGAGTCGTCATAATGATATCCCGAACATCCATCCCAGCTACCGTCAATTCTAGTGTCTGGAGACAGCTGTACCATCCCAAATGGCACCGTGGCGCCAGGATAAGTATGCCCATGACCTCCAGTTCCTATCATTGGATTAACCAATTGGTGGAGCTTTTGACTAAAAGAATTTATAGAAATTATTAAAACGAGAAGGGAAAATATTTTTTTCATAGAACTATTTTAATTCAAAGATAAAAAAAACGCATCCAACTTAATGAATGCGTTTTTTAAAATTGTAATTGATTTATTAGTTTAATATATAATCAAATGAACCAATTAATGTATGAGAAGTTGCATTTAAATTTACTCCGTTATTTGTAGTAAAATTAAAATTCCCTTTCATTTGTTTTGTTGTAGCATTATAACTTGTTACATTAATATATCCAGCTGTTGTATTTACTGTTTCTGCAGGAATAGGACCAGTAATATCAAAATCAGCATAATATCCTCCAGGGGCAATTGAACTTGTAAAACTATGCTGCCCAACAGTCAAATCACTTTTTGGAATTGCAATTTTCATGGTGTAGATAGTATTTCCTGCTAATATTTTGCCGGTAGTAATATTTTTATACCCATTTAATAAAAAATAGGTATTGCCGTAAATGCCTCCTGAGGCATCAGCTGAGTTACCACCACCTTGCGGAGGCATATCATGAACTACTCCGTCAACTCTTGTTACCATAGCTGCTGTAGATGTAGAACCGCCACCTCCAGTTGTGTCATTGTTTGAACTATCACCAGAAGTACATGAAAATACTGATGTAATAATTACTGCGGATAATAAGATTTTTTTTATCATAATTTTTTATTTTAAAGTTGCCAATAAATATTCTCTATTCATACGAGCAATATTTTCTAATGAAATTCCTTTTGGACACTCAATTTCGCATGCGCCTGTATTGGTACAGTTTCCAAATCCTTCTTCGTCCATTTGACGCACCATATTTAAAACACGATTAGTAGCTTCAACTTTACCTTGAGGCAATAACGCATATTGAGATACTTTTGCTCCAACGAATAACATTGCCGAACCATTTTTACAAGTTGCAACACACGCTCCACAACCAATACAAGCTGCAGCTTCGAAGGCTTTGTCGGCATCATTTTTTGGAATTGGAGTAGCATTAGCATCAATTGTATTTCCAGAAGTATTAACCGATACAAATCCTCCTGCTTGTTGGATTCTATCAAAAGCACTTCTATCAACAACTAAGTCTTTAATTACAGGAAATGCTTTACTTCTCCATGGTTCTACAAATATTGTATCGCCATCTTTAAACATTCTCATGTGTAATTGACAAGTTGTGATTCCAGTGTCTGGCCCGTGAGCACGACCATTAATGTATAAAGAACACATTCCGCAGATTCCTTCACGACAGTCGTGATCAAACGCAATAGGTTCGATTTTATCGTTTATTAATTGTTCGTTCAATTGGTCTAACATTTCCAAAAACGAACTTGCTGTAGAAACTTTATCTAATTTATAAGTCTCTAAATTTCCTTTTGCTTTGGAGTCTTTTTGACGCCAAATTTTAAGGGTAATATTGATGTTTTTTGCTGAAGACATAATTCTATTATTTGTAATTTCTAGCTGCAATTTTGATAAACTCGTATTTCAATTCTTCTTTGTGAAGTACTTCTTGACTGATGTCATTTCCTTTATATTCCCAAGCTCCTACAAAAGAAAAGTTTTTATCATCTCGAAGTGTTTCTCCCTCTGAGTCTTGATATTCTTCACGGAAGTGACCTCCACAAGATTCATTTCTTTGTAATGCATCCATTGCCATTAATTGTCCTAAATCAATAAAATCAGCTACACGAAGTGCTTTTTCTAGTTGAGGGTTAAATTCATTAGCGCTTCCTGGAACATTTACTTCTTTGTAGAACTCTTCTTTAAGAGCAGTAATTTCTGCAATAGCTTCTTTTAAGCCTGCTTCATTTCTCCCCATCCCTACTTTATTCCACATAATTAATCCCAAACGCTTGTGAAAATGATCCACTGATTTAGAACCTTTATTATTTAAAAACTTATCAATTGCGTCTTTAACTCTATTTTCTGCATCGATAAATTCTTGAGTTTCTGTAGAAATTTTTCCAGTTCGGATTTCATCTGCCAAATAATTAGAAACGGTGTATGGTAATACAAAATAGCCGTCTGCCAAGCCTTGCATTAATGCAGATGCTCCAAGACGATTTGCTCCGTGATCAGAGAAGTTAGCTTCTCCAGCAACGAAACAACCCGGAATTGTAGATTGTAAGTTATAATCTACCCAAACACCACCCATGGTGTAGTGCACCGCTGGATAAATTTTCATTGGCGTTTCATACGGATTTTCGTCTGTAATTTTCTGATACATAGTAAACAAGTTACCATACTTTTCTTTAAGCCATTGTTTCCCTAATGCAATTATTTCATCTGCAGAAGGATTGTGATTACCTTTAGCATAAGCCGCCTGTTTCCCTTTATTTTGAATCTCTGTAGAGAAATCTAAATAAACACCTTCGTTGGTATCATTAGACTCTATCCCATGACCTGCATCACATACTTCTTTAGCTGCTCTTGAAGAAATATCTCTCGGAGCTAAATTTCCAAAGGATGGATATTTTCTTTCTAAGTAGTAATCTCTATCTTCTTCAACTATTTGCGTAGGTTTTAATTTACCTGCACGAATAGCTTCGGCATCTTCTTTTTTCTTTGGCACCCAAATACGGCCTGAATTTCGCAAAGATTCGGACATTAATGTTAGTTTTGCTTGATTCGTTCCATGAACCGGAATACATGTTGGGTGTATTTGAACAAAACAAGGATTAGCAAATAAAGCCCCTTGTTTGTGAACTTTCCAACCTGCAGAAACATTACTTCCCATAGCATTTGTAGAAAGGAAATAAACATTTCCATATCCTCCAGAAGCAATTACAACGGCATGGGCTGAATGTCTTTCTAACTCCCCAGTAATTAAATTACGGGCAATAATTCCACGAGCTTTACCATCAACTTTTACTAAATCTAGCATTTCGTGACGGTTAAACATTTTTACACGTCCTAAACCAATTTGTCTTGATAAAGCAGAATAAGCTCCTAACAATAATTGTTGTCCAGTTTGTCCAGCGGCATAAAAAGTTCTTTGAACTTGGGTTCCACCAAATGAACGGTTGTCAAGCAATCCGCCATAATCTCTAGCAAATGGAACTCCTTGAGCCACACATTGGTCGATAATGTTTCCAGAAACTTCAGCTAAACGATGTACATTCGCTTCACGAGCTCTGTAATCACCCCCTTTAATGGTATCATAGAATAAACGGAAGATACTATCTCCGTCATTTTGATAATTTTTTGCTGCATTGATTCCCCCTTGAGCTGCAATTGAGTGCGCACGGCGTGGCGAATCTTGAAAACAAAATGCTTTTACATTATAACCCATTTCTCCAAAAGAAGCTGCTGCAGAAGCTCCGGCCAATCCTGTTCCAACTACAATAATGTCAATTTTTGGTCTATTATTTGGAGCAACTAATTTTAAATGGTCTTTATAATCAGTCCATTTCTGAGAAATGTGTCCTTCTGGTATTTTAGAATCTAACTTCATTAGTATGAAATATTAATTATTGAAAAAATGGTGGAATAATGCAATAAAAATAAATCCGAAAGGAATAATTATTGCAAAAGCATATCCAAATTTTTGAACTCCTTTAGAAAATTTATTATTGAATCCTACCGATTGAAAAGCAGAACTGAATCCATGCCATAAGTGTAATGAAAGCAATAAAAATGCGATACTGTATAATCCTGTACGGATTGGGGATTCAAATTTAGCAACCAACTCTGAAAAATACCTTGATTCTTCGATTGCGTTTACTTCAACGTATTTGTACACTATTTCGTGTACCCAAAAATCATACATATGTAGTCCTAAAAATGCTAAAACTACAAGTCCAGAAACTATCATATTTCTTGATGCCCATGAAGCATTTGCTGCTCCATTGTATTTAGCATAAGCTACTGGTCTTGCTTTATTATTTTGCGCTTCTAATATGATTCCCATTACAAAATGGAAGCCAACTCCAGCTACTAGAATGGGCTGCATCACAAATTGTATTAAAGGATTGTATCCCATAAAATGAGAACAAGCATTAAAAACTTCTTCGCTAAAAACAGAAGTAAGGTTTATAAAAAAATGAAGCGCTAAAAAGGTAATCAAAAAGAGTCCCGAGAGAGCCATTGCAACTTTCCTTGCAATGGAAGAACTCAAAAAAGTAGATTTTGCCATGGTTGTTTTAATTAATATATAAAAATCAAACAAAAATACTGCAATTTCATATATACTACAACCTTTTCGCAATAATTTATAATTAGTTTAAAGTGGGTTTAACACTTGTTGAATATCAAACTATAATATGTTAAAAATCAACAATTTTAGTTAAACAAAATATTTTTAAAAAGAAACGATACTTTATTACCATACTAAAATTGAAAATACATTTATATATTTATTAAAAATATAACCGGATATAACCGCTATTAGTTATAATCTTTCTATTTTTGAAGATAATTTAGAATTGCATAATATTATTTCTATGAAATACCATCAAATAGACCGTAATCTGTTTATCAAAAACAGAGCTAAATTTACTTCACAAATGAAGCCAAATAGCGTTGCAGTTTTTAACTCCAATGATATTTATCCAGTTTCTGCAGATAGTACTTTGCCTTTTGCCCAACACCGAGACATCTTTTATTTATCGGGAGTTGATCAAGAAGAAAGCATTTTATTGATTTTTCCAGATGCACCTTATGAAAACTTGAAAGAAATTCTTTTCTTAAAAGAAACCAATGAACATATTGCAGTTTGGGAAGGTGAAAAACTAACTAAAGAAAGGGCTTTTGAAGTATCGGGAGTAAAAACCGTAATTTGGTTACAAGATTTTCATAAAACTTTAAAGGAAATCATGAGTTATTCGGATACTATTTATATCAATACTAATGAGCACTATCGTGCTACAATTGAAACTGAAACTCGCGAAGCTCGTTTTATTAAATGGTGGAAAGAAAATTATCCTGCACATAAAGTAGAAAAATCGAACACAATTTTACAACGCATTCGCTCTGTAAAAGAAAGTGAAGAACTCGATTTAATTCAGCAAGCTTGTGATATTACAGAAAAAGGCTTTCGCCGAATTTTGAATTTTGTGAAGCCAAATGTAATGGAGTATGAAATTGAAGCCGAATTTGCGCACGAATTTTTAAGAAACAGATCTAAAGGATTTGCATATACCCCAATTATTGCTTCGGGAGCCAATGCAA
Organism: Flavobacterium psychrophilum; assembly: GCA_945872875.1. Taxonomy (GTDB): domain Bacteria; phylum Bacteroidota; class Bacteroidia; order Flavobacteriales; family Flavobacteriaceae; genus Flavobacterium; species Flavobacterium psychrophilum_N. Next base: position 6,452 of record CAMCBB010000002.1, on the reverse strand, counting down.
ATGTGTTGCATTATATAGAAAACAACCAACAATGTAAGGCCGGCGATTTATTATTATTAGATGTTGGTGCCGAATATGCTAATTATTCTAGTGATATGACGCGTATGGTTCCTGTTTCTGGTCGTTTTACAGACAGACAAAAACAAGTTTACAATGCGGTTTTACGAGTTAAAAATGAAGCTGCCAAAATGTTGATTCCAGGTACATTATGGAAACAATACCATGTAGAAGTGGGTAAATTCATGACCTCCGAACTTTTAGGTTTGGGATTAATTGACAAAGCCGATGTACAGAATGAAAATCCGGATTGGCCAGCATACAAAAAATATTTCATGCATGGTACTTCGCACCACATGGGATTGGATACCCATGATTATGGGTTGTTGCACGAGCCAATGCAAGCCAATATGGTGTTCACTGTAGAACCAGGAATCTATATTCCGGCAGAAGGTTTCGGAATTCGAATAGAAGATGACATGGTAATTCAAGCTAAAGGTGAAGCCTTCAACTTGATGCGAAATATTCCAATTGAAGTAGAAGAAATTGAAAGTTTGATGAACGCTTAATGTTCAAAAATTCAAATAAAAAGGCTTACGAAAGTGAGCCTTTTTTTATGTTTAAAGTTGACTTGAATTTGCAGTTAAAAAATCTATTTTTGCAACTATGAAAATGCTGCATTACAAAAACACAAAAATTTTCTACACCGATCAAGGCAAAGGCATGGCGGTAGTGTTGCTTCATGGTTTTTTAGAAAACCAATCGATGTGGGATGAATTGGTGCCAGAACTTTCAAAAAAATACCGCATTATCACTATAGATTTATTGGGCCACGGTCAAACCGAATGCATGGGCTATGTGCATTCTATGGAGGATCAAGCCGATATGGTTCATGCCGTTTTGCACGAATTAAAAATTCGGAAGATTGTAATTATTGGACACTCCATGGGTGGTTATGTTGCATTGGCTTTCGCCGAATTATGCCCAGATTTCATGAAAGGTTTAGTACTTTTAAACTCTACATCACGAGCTGATAGCCCTGATCGTAAAAAAAATAGAGACCGCGCCATTGTTGCAGTGAAACAAAATTATTCTGCATTTGTGCGCATGAGTATTGCTAATTTATTTAGTGAAAACAACAGAAACCTTCTTGCAGATGCTATCGAAAAAGTAAAATTAGAAGCGCTAAAAACTCCATTACAAGGTGTAGTTGCCGCATTAGAAGGAATGAAAATCCGAAAAGATCGAGAGGTTATTTTACATTTGGCCAACTATCCAATACAGCTAATACTTGGAGAAAAAGATGAAGTATTAATTTATAAGGATAATTTGAAGCAAGCGGAGGGCACTTCGGTAAAACTTACTACTTTCCCTGACGGTCACATGAGCCACATGGAAAACAAATCCGAATTGGAAAAAGAGCTACTTCGCTTTTTAAAAACAATTTAAATTAAAAAAATTAATTTGTTTGCTCGAAAGGTATTTCAAAATTGAAAATCTCATTTAATAACACAACTATTTCTTCGATATAACTTTCCATTATTTCGGGTGTAATAACTTGTTCCAATCCAATTACTGATTTAAAATTAAATGGCAAAAATCCCGATTTTAAATTCTTAAACGAAATAATTCCAGCTTCCATCTCTAAACCTTTAGAATCTGGTTGGTACATAAATGCATACGCTAGAATTTGGATAATTTTATCATTTCCAATGTCTTTGGTAAGGTCTAGCCATGTTTTTAAAATAACATCGTTTTTATCAACCTTCCCGGTTTTATAATCGATGATTCTAATTTTCCCGTCTCGGTTTTCAATACGGTCTACATTCCCGGCAATCTTTACTGGGAAAGGCAATTTTGGATGTTCTAATACGCGTTCTAGTTTCGATTCGAGAGCTATAATTTGAATTTGATCTCCATTTATTATTGATTCTAATTCGATTTTTAAGAAATTTTGGACATTTCGTTTGGCAACTTCAAAAGCTAAAAGATTTCTACCTTTTTTAATTTCTCCTTCTCTATATTTTAATTTAAATTGTTTTAACACCTCTTCATCTACTTTTTTAAAGCAATTTTCAATGTCATTTTCAATTAAAATTTTGCCAATAAGTGGTTTATATAATTCTTCTAATACTCCGTGAATAATAGTTCCTAATGTGTTTGCAGCAATGTTTTCTTCTACTTCATCTGCTTCAGAGATTCGTAATATTCGTTGAAAATAAAACTGAATTGGATTTCGAATATAAGTTGTCAATGATGAAGGTGAAAACCCTTTTTTAGCAATTTCACTTAGCCGATGCATAACGCTTTCCGATTTTGGAATCACAATTGCTTGGGTAGCATTTTCTGGTACTTCGGCATTATATATTTGAAAGGTTAAATTATGGTTGTCTTGTTTTTCAACTTCTAGTTGAGTGATAAAACGACTTTTTTCTCCAGCGTCTAAACCTTCACTATCTGAATTATACAACAAATAGACATTCTTTGCGCGTTGCAACAAATGATAAAAATGATAGGTATAAATTGCGTCTTTTTCTTTAAAAGTTGGCAACCCTAATTCTCTCTTTACATCATATGGAATAAAGGAATTCATGCTTTTCCCAGCAGGGAATTTACCTTCATTAACCGAAGTGATAATGACCGTTTCAAAATCCAGTACCCTACTTTCTAAAACCCCCATAATTTGCAAACCATTTAATGGCTCTCCTTCAAAAGAAACCTCGGCAACATCTACAATTTGCTTATAAATTGCATATAGCGTATCAATTGAATTTACATGGTTTGTAGTTGAAAAATAGGAAATTAACTGATTTATAATTTTATAAATAGAATAAACGAAGGCATTGGTTATTTTTTCTTCTTCAGTATCCTTACTCAAATTAGCTTTTATTAGTAATAATATTTGAGAAATATTTTCTAATACTTTGAGTGGATCATTTTCCCATTTTTGAAATAAAAATTGAAATAATTCATTCCCATTTGGATGCAAATCTTCCAATTTAGAATGTAAAATAAATGTAAAATTATTTTGGTTGATACAATATACTAGATCAGAAGCATTTAAATAGCTTTCCAAAAGTGGATGAGTCAAAATATCTAATACCTCCTTATAATAAAAGACATAACTTTTAGAATTTCTTGTCAATGCATTGGTATGCATTTTAAAGAGTTTGGCTACAAGTAATTGTGCGGGGTTATTCTTACTAGAAAAACCCATAGTTATATTAAGAGCCCCTGCATTACTTGGCAAAGAATACAAGATAGGAAGTAACAGATTTTCTTCTCCGAGTACAACGGCAACATTTTGTAATTTGCCCTCCAACTCATAGCTGTGTTTTTCAATTAAGCTACCTACAATCTTTGCTTGACCTATTGATTTTGGAGTTCCAATTACTTGAATATTTTTCTCCTGTTTATAATCATTAGCAATCCATTCATAGGGATTGGATTTATAATAAGGCCATTCTGCTTGAAATCGTTGCTGAAAAAGTCCGGCATCGTGTTGCTTGTCATTCATGAAGACAGAATCAATATCCCAGAATATTTTAGCTATATCAATAGTTAAAAGATGTTGTACGATCTTTTCTTCAGCTTGATTTAGAGCATTAAATCCGGCAAAAATGTATTTTTTATCTTTTACAGATTCAGAAAAATGATTTAGATTATTTACTGCCTCTCTATAAATCAAACCCTGATAACCGATGCCTTTTTCAAATAAATGTTGGTATAGAGAGTGATAATATACTGGTAATTTTTTCCAAAAAATAAGATGCTTTTCAATTAACTCAGTACGTTTATCAATGTCTACCGACCAGTGTTCGATCTCTTTAATATTTTCTAAGTACTTTAAGACCTTATCAGGGTCTAATAAATAGCGATCAATTTCATTAAAATCTTGTAAAAGTGTTTTGGCCCAATTTGCAAATGTCTCAAAAGATTCTTGATCAGTAGCTGTGATTTCAAGGTATACAGCATAAAACTCAAATAGTAATTCTACACTATCTATTGCTCTAATTCCTGCAATATCTTGCACAAAATCTTCAATACTAATTATTTCAGGAGCAAAAATGGTATTTGGTGTTTGCTTTAATAATGCATCGATAAGAAATACCTTTGCTCTTCTATTTGGTAGAATAATAATGGTATCCGATAATTTATCAGAATATTCCTTTAATAGTACTTGTGCAAGTTTATTTAAGAAAGAAGTGTTTTCCATCGGATAAATATAAAAAAAACGCCCCGATAAATCGAGGCGTTTCTTAAAATATTTGGTTAGAAATTATTTTACTAATTTCACTTCAACTCTTCTGTTGTTAGCTTTACCAGCTTTAGTTTTGTTAGAATCAATAGGTTTAGATTGACCAAAACCAGATGAAGTTAATCTGTTTGCAGCAACTCCATTTTCAACTAAATACCCTTTAACTGCAGCAGCTCTTTCTTCAGATAATTTTTGATTTGAAGCAGCTTTTCCTGTATTATCAGTATGTCCTTCAATGCTGAATTTAGCATTTGGATATTCTTTTAATATTGAAGTAATAGAAACTAATACTGGGTAAGTTTGTTTTTGGAATGAAGCTTTCCCGCTATCAAATAAAATTGTTTTAGCGTACTCATTTAATTTTTTCTCAGCGTCTTCATTCATTTCTGGACAACCTTGATTAGCCACAGTTCCTGCAACTTCTGGACATTTATCATCTTTATCTAAAACTTTATCTCCGTCTGTATCTGGCCATGGGCAACCAGCATTTTCTTTAGGGCCTTTAACTTGTGGACATTTATCAGCTTTATCAGCAACACCGTCACCGTCAGCATCTGGACAACCTGCTAAAGCTTTAATACCAGCAACTTCTGGACAAGCATCTTCTTTATCAGCAATTCCGTCTCCGTCTGTATCTGGACAACCATTAAAAGCAGCTAAACCAGCAACTTCTGGACAAGAATCATCTTTATCTATAATTTTATCTCCATCGGTATCAGGACACCCGTTGAATTCTTTAGGACCAGCAACTTCTGGACAAGCATCTAAACGATCGTATATCCCGTCACCGTCAGTATCTTTTGCTCCAAATTTGAAAACAATTCCTAATGCATGTTGCATGTGGCTTGGGATATCGGTATTAATAATTCTAGAATCATCAAATGAATGCTTGTATGTAGATGTCCAAGTTAAACCTACTTGTTTACCCAACCAATATGTTAATCCTAAACCTCCATTGATTGTACCTGCAGATGCGTCTCCTAACCAAGTATAACCACCTCCTACATGAAGTGAAGGCTCAAATGAGTTAGATTTAATTAGTGACATAAAGCTGTATCTTACAACTCCATCAAATGAATAATACATTAAATCTCCAGGATTAGATACTGGATACATACTTGTATACGGTGTAACATTTACTTTATCTCCAACAACTTTAGAGATTTTGTTCGCAGATCCTGTAATGCCAAAAGTAAAATCATCACCTACATATTTAGATACACTAATTGTAGATACTGAAGGCATAATATTCCAATAGTCTTTAGCATTAAAATACTCAGAAAATTGATCTTTCATAGTTGTTGCAGCGCTTACTCTGCCTCCGTCTACTGCGTTTGCTCCAAACGAAATAGCCCACACGTTGTCTCTATCTTGTGCTTGAGAACTTAATCCTAAAAGCATTAATAAAGCAAATAATTTGTTAAGATGTTTCATACTTAATTATTTAAATTGTATATATAATAGTGCAAAAGTAATACCTATAAATGAATTATCAAAATATTAACACTATAATTCTATATTAAATGATTGTTAAGGATTTACTCACTTCAATAAATGCACTAATAGCTTGTTCTAAATGTTCTTTAGAATGAGCTGCAGATAGTTGAACTCTAATTCTCGCTTTATCTTTTGGAACAACTGGATAAAAGAATCCAATTACGTAAATTCCTTTCTTTAAAAGTTCCTCGGCCATCACTTGTGAAAGCTTAGCATCGTACAGCATTACTGGAACTATAGCAGAATCACCGTCAATAAAATCGATGCCGGCTTCTCGTAAACCAGCTTTAAAATAATTGGTATTCCACTCTAATTTATCTCTTAACGTGGTGTCTTTTTCTAATAGCTCAAAAACCTTTATAGATGCTCCTACAATGGCAGGTGCCAACGAATTTGAAAATAAATAAGGTCTTGAACGCTGACGTAAGATTTCTATTACTTCTTTTTTAGCGGTGGTATATCCTCCCATGGCGCCCCCAAGTGCTTTTCCAAGAGTTCCAGTAATGATGTCTACTCTTCCCATAACACCTTTTGCTTCCAAGGTGCCTTTGCCCGTTGCGCCTATAAATCCGGCTGCATGGCATTCATCTACCATCACTAAAGCGTCATATTTATCGGCCAAATCACAAATTTTATCCAGCGGAGCTACAATCCCGTCCATAGAGAAAACCCCGTCAGTAACAATTAACTTAAACCGATG
>CAMCBB010000001.1 GCA_945872875.1 Flavobacterium psychrophilum | reverse complement strand
ACTTATTATGTATCACAAACAATTTCTAATTGTGAAGGTCCTAGAGCTTCTATAGATGTTACTATTTTAACAGCACCAGTTATTAACACTCCTACAAATTATGTGGCATGTGATGATAATTCAGATGGGTCAGTATGTGCCTTTAATTTGCAAACAAAAGACATTGAGATAACTGCAGTTCCAGGGTTGACTATAACCTACCATTTGACTTTAACGGATGCACAAACAGGTAATAATCCAATACCAAACGGAACGTATTGCAATATTTCTAATCCACAAACCATTTATCCAAGAGTATATAATCCTGCTGCACCAGCATGTGTTTCTACTACCTCTTTTGAGTTGATAGTAAATCCAAAACCGCAAGTGAATCTTTCAGTTAGCGATTACCAATTGTGTGACAACAACAATTCACCAGATGAAATAGAGGAGTTTGATTTATCAACTAAAGATGCAGAGATAGTAAATGCTCAACCTTCTATGGTGGTTACTTATTATTTTGATCAAGTAAATGCTACAGCGCAAACCAACGCTTTACCAAATTTATACACCAATGTTGTTGCCAATGTGCAAACAATTTGGTTTAACATAAAAAATACGGCAACAGGATGTACTTCTGTAGGTTCGTTTAAATTAGTTGTAAATCCACTACCCCAAATCACTGTAAACAATCCAACAGTATGTCAGGGTAATGCGGCTACGGTAATTGCTACAGCAGCTACAGCAGCAAATTACACTTATGTATGGACTGTTCCAGCGGGAGCCATAGATCCGGGTAATGTACCTTCGTTTACCACTACTATTGCAGGAGTATATAGTGTAATAGCTACTAACACCCTTACAGGTTGTGTTGGATTAAGCGCATCAGGAACCGTTACTTTGATTACAGCACCTAGTTATAGCGTTCCAACTACTTATGAAGTATGTGATGATAATAACGATGGGGTATCTTGTGCCTTTGTATTGAATACTAAAGATGTAGAGATATCAACTCAACCAGGAGTGGTTATAAGCTATCACTTAACATCAACAGATGCGCAAACAGGAGCTAATCCAATACCATCTGCTACTCCGTATTGTAATATTGTTAATCCGCAAACTATTTATCCGAGAATATTTAATCCGGCAGCCCCAACGTGTGCTTCGACTACTTCATTCCAATTAGTTGTAAATCCTAAGCCAGCTGCAAATCTTCCGAGTGTTTACCATATTTGTGATGACAACACAGATGGTTTACAAGTATTCAATTTATTGGCAGTAGTTACTCCACAGGTATTAGGTACCAACCTACCTGCGGCTGATTATACAGTTTCTTATTATACTTCATTGGCCAATGCTCAAGCAGGAACACCAATTATCAATCCGGCAAGTGCATTTGTTACTGCAACTACAACTGTATGGATTAGAGTAGAGAACAACCTTACGGGATGTTATGCTATTATCACAGTATCATTAGTGGTTGATCCATTACCAACTGCATTATCATTTTATCCGCAGTATGAACTATGTGAGACAGTGGCTCCGTTGTGTGTAGAGACTTTTGATTTAAACTCTCAGGTGCCTTCTATATTACAAGGACAATTAGGAACTCAAGTAACCTTCTATCCATCATTATTAGATGCTACCAACAACACTAACGCGATAGTGAATCCATCGGCATATGATAATGCGATTCCTTGCGTACAGACTTTAGGAATTAGAATTACCAATGTTAGTACAGGATGTTTTGTAATATCAACAATGGACTTAGTGGTAAATCCAAAACCACAACCGATACCACCAACAGGTCCGTATACTCTTTGTGGAACAGATCAATCCGGACTGACTTGTTTTGATTTAACGACAAATCTTACTCCGAATATCTTATTCCAAAGTCCGGGAGTATATACAATTACCTATCATTTAACAGCAGCAGATGCTACTAATAATCTTAATGCAGTAAATGCAAACTGGTATTGTGTTATCAATCCATTTTCACAATTTTTATGGGTTAGAGCAGAGAACCCGATAACAAATTGTTTCAGCATTATGCAAATAGAATTAAATGTTGATCCAGCACCAATAATGCCATTCAACCTTACTATTATAGCAAATTGCGATACCGATAGCAACACCCAAAATGGTTGTACTACTTTTAATTTAGAGACTCAAACTCCAATAATCTTGGCAGCGCAAGTAACCCCTGCAGCAAATTACACAGTTACCTATTTTACTACTCAAGCTGCAGCGAGTGCTACCCCAGCGGGATTATCTATATTTAATACGACAAGTTATACGGCGTGTGGAACCACAACAATATGGGTTAGGGTAGAGAATATAAACACAAACTGTTTTTCTGTAGGATCGTTCCAATTACAGGTGAATACGCCAATAGTATTAACTACACCAACTTTATATAGTTTATGTGATTACGCTCAGCCAACTTCACCTTCTAACGATCAATATGCTATTTTTAATATGAGTGCTTTTCTAGCTCCATATTTGCCTGCAGGATACACCTTAGACTTTTTCTTGGATGCGGCTCATACACAACTAATAGCCAATCCATCGGCATATCAAAACAATATTAATGCTGCGCAAACAGTATTTATTGTGGCTACAAATACCGCAACTGGATGTAAGAGTTATAGAACCCTTACCATACAAGTGTTGCCAATACCAACACCAAGAACCGATTTAACTAATTTACCATTAGTGAAGTGTGATGATGTAAACCCAAATGATGGATATGAAATCTTTGATTTGACTACCAATGCAACCTACATTATGAACGGCGATGTGAATGTATCCTTACATTACTTCCCAACATATAATGATGCGGTTAACAATACCTCAGAGCTACTTCCCCCAACTGCAGCCAATGTGAATCAAAATGTATGGATTCGTGTGGAGAGCTTGTATAATATCGATACACAAAGCCCACCACAACACTGTTATGTATTGGTAGAACAACCAATTGTAGTAAATCCAGCTCCGTTAATTGTGCCAAATGTAGTGTATCAGGAGTGTGACGATGATACTGATGGGTTCACTGTATTTAATTTGAACTCTCAAGCAAGTATATTATTAAACGGTAATGCCTTACCGCTAAGTAATTACACCTTGGCCTTCTATTTAGATGCAGCACTTACTCAGCCAATACCAAGTACATTTACCAATACCACAATAAACACCCAAGTTATTTATGTGGTGGCTACTAATACGGTTACCGGATGTAAGAGTCCAGTATCACAGTTTACAATAAAGGTAAATCCAAAACCAATTCTTATTACACCACCAAACTTTGCTACTTGCGATGATGAAGCAAACGATAACGATGGGTATTACTTGTATCCACTAAATGCATTGATTCCAAATATACTAGGAGCTACACAAACTCTAGCTGATTATGATGTGACTTTCTATGATACGCAGTACAATCCATTGGCAACCCCACCATTATTACCAACGGCTATTACCAATCTTGCTAACTACCAAGCCTACACCCACACGGTATGGGTAGTTGTAAAAAACAAAGTAACCGGATGCGAGCGTATCGCTACCTTTAACCTAATTGTAGAGCAATTACCACAACCAGTTATTGTGGCGCCTACCAATGTTATTTGTGTGGATTATAATACCCAGCAAGTGGTGCGTGATTTAGTGCTAACAGCAACTAATACAACAACCTACTTAGGGTCTGTTCCAACTTATACCTACCAGTGGTATGATGCAGCAGGAGTTGCAATACCGGGAGCCACTGGAGCAACTTACACAATAAGTAGTCCGTTTGCAGATAACACAAGCACCAATTATAGCGTTACTATGACCAGTACAAGCCCACAAGGATGTACGGATGACTCGTCACAATTTACAGTATTACAATCAGGGCAAGCTGTGCCGTTTCCAGCGGGAAGTCAAGGATATACTATTACCAATGCGTTTTCAGAGAATCAAACCATTACAGTAAATGTAACTGGATATGGAACGTATGAATACAGCTTGGATGATGGTCCAAGACAAAACAGCAATGTGTTTGAATACGTGACGGTAGGATCTCATTTTGTAACGATATGGGATACAGAGGCAGGAATAGCCAACAGCTGTGATCCATTGGTGATAACCAATATTGCAACGATAGATTATCCACATTATTTTACACCAAATGGCGATGGTATCCATGATTATTGGAATATTCGTGGATTAGAAAATGATTTTACAGCAAAAATTTATATATTTGACCGCTACGGAAAACTGATCAAGCAAATCAGTCCACAGGGCCAAGGATGGGATGGAACCTACAACGGAAGTTTATTGCCTTCAACCGATTATTGGTTCACTGTAGATTATACCGAAGCAGCAGCTTACAAACAATTTAAAGCGCATTTCTCATTGAAGCGATAAATCAAAAATAATATTACATAAAAGTGCTAGAGAAATCTAGCACTTTTTTAATTATAATAATTGGCACTACTTATACTTATAAATATAAATTATTAAGGTGTGATTATTTGAATTGGAAAATTATATTTATATAAATAAAAAAAAGGCACAAACTAAATGTTTATGCCTTTTTTTTATTAGTAATCATTAATTGTTAGTTGATAATAACTTTCTTAGTAGCGGATTTACCATCAGAAGAAACGGTTAAAAGATAAATGCCTTTTTCTAATTGACCAAAGTTAATTTCTTGGGTAAAGATTGTATTTGTGTTTTGGTAATTGTTAGAATAACATTTTCTTCCTTGAATATCAAATAAATCTATTTTAACTTCATCAGATGCCGATAAATTTATGATTACTGTTCCGTTTGAAGGGTTAGGAGTGACAGAAAAAGTTTCAAAATTTGTCTCGTTATTTGCTAATACATATGTTCCTGTAATAACGAAATTATCAATAATCACGCCTTCATTTGTAACTGCAGGATCTGAAACAAAATTAAATCGAAATATAATATTAGATTGCGGAGTAGCTCCTCCATAACCAAACTCGGGCATATTCCAACTATAATTTACTTTATCTGAATTTACACCTCCTTGAAGATTTGCATCTCCGCCTGCACCGGTCCATTGCGCACCAACACAGTTTTCGCAGTTATTTGCATTTGGAATATTCGAACTGTTATACCATGAAGTTCCAGTGGTTGCATTTCCAAGGATAGACCAGTTTAATCCACCATTAGTTGAATACTCCACATTTAAATAGTCATAATCTGGCTCAAAATCAAAAGCCATATCAAATTTTATTTTAGGATTTTGATATTGCGATAAATCATAACATTGAGAAACTAAATAGGAAGTAGTGCCGTCTGTGTATGATCCATTTAAGTTTGTTCCGTATACATTTGATCCACCAGAAACAATGTTGTTTAATATGGTTCCTGCCGCTTGACCTCTTTCCCATAGTAAATTGGTGTTTCCTTTGTCAAATGAAATCAATTTGTCTGATTCCGTTTCAAATGTGTTAATACTGTTTACAACTCCTGAATCATTAGATAAAACTAACATTGTCTTAGAATTATTTGCAGAATTTCCATCATTATTTGTACTTAATGAATAAGAAATTGTATGTGTACCTCGTGTTAAGCTAACAATTTGTATTGGAAAATCAATAGTTTGACATGAAGATATTGTTCCATTCCAATTTAAGTTAGTTACTGATCCTCCATCAATACTATAAGAAATACTAACCGATGTGATTGTGTTTGTTCCAGAATTTTCAAAAGTGATTGTAGCATCATGTGATGCACCACAAGCAACGGATAATGGTTGAATAACCTTCTTTAATGAAACATCTGTTGCGTAGCTAGTATATTGATTTCCAACATTTACTGCATACCAAGCGTTTGTTAATGCAATAACTTCGGAACTAGTACCACAATATAAATTATTTGCAACTTCAATTGTAGCATTTCTCATGTCTAAATAAGTTGCATTTGGAGTTAAATAATCTCTTTCTGCATAGTATACAATTTGAGATGATTTTGCCATTCCTATTCCAGTTACATTGTATGTGTCTGGAGCAGGTGCATTGTTAGTACCTGACTTGCCTATTGTTAGGATATAAAACCAATGGTTTAAAACACCACTGTTATTATGAACACCACATTGGTCATTGTTGGTATTTGGTGTACAATTTCCTTCATCACCAGTGGTTGTCCAATTTGTTCCTAAATAAGTATCCGGATTCCCATAAGATAAGGGTGAACTCATACTTCTAAAAGGGTTTGTGCCTAGATCTTCCGCAATTTTCCAAACTCCACTTGCAAAGGGTGCAACTAATGTTCCCGTTCTGCCATAATGTTCAATACAAGCTGCCCAAATATCAGATAGGCCTTCATTTATTGCGCCCGATTGATTTTGATATGCTAAATTAGCAGTTGCAGAGCAAACTCCATGACCAATTTCATGAGCACATACATCTAATGATGTTAAAATTGAAACCGAATTATTTCCATCGCCATATGACATTACTGATCCATTCCAAAATGCATTTACTAGATTGGCATTAGCATTTGAACGATAATGTACATAACTTTTAAGCATAGTTCCATTATCGTCGTAACTATTTCTGTTAAAAATATTTTTCCAAAAATCATAAGTCATTTCAGCACCCCAATGCGCATCTAATGCACCTATATCTTTATTGGCGTTATTGAATTCGGCAGTGGTCCAATTGTTGTCAATGTCTGAAAAGTTTGTAGTTGGGTATGTTGTAGTTCTAGCACTATTAAATGTTTGAATACCGCCACCTCTAGTGTCATCTTTAAGTATGTATTTTTGAGTAGGTGTATCATATGTAGTCTTAATAGTTCTTGTGCCACTATATTTTGTATTAGCTGTACCATCAACCGAGGCTGAAACTTCTACATTATTAGAATTATTAATCGAATTAGCATGTTTAATTATTGGATTGCTGTAAAGGATGTTTCCACTATGTGCATCAACGAATATTTCATCTCTTGCAAGTGGTTCAATCGAATAAATATCAAATTTATAAGCTAAATTTACTACGCCGGTTTTAATATTTGGTAAAAATAATAATTCACCATTAGGTTTAGAATAATTCATAGCAATAGCATCTTGTAGAGATTCCCATAAATATTTTGTATTTGGCTTTGAATCTAAAATCTTATTGAATGCTTCTAAAGCTGATATTGTTGGAGTACTATTAACCTCAGAAGCATTGTATATTTCTCCGTTAATTAAATATACTTTATCATTGATACTATGGGTAATAATTACACCAAATTCTATTTTCAACCCTTTGTAATATTGTTGAAAATGCTCATGTTTTCTTCCTGTTTCATCAGTATTTGAATAGGTAGGAATATACTTGTTGAGTCTGTTTAATTTGTTTTTAATTTTTATTTGTGTAATTGCATCCGCTTTAGGTAGAGGTGAGTCAAATTGAAGCATGGTTTGAATAGGTTCCGATTCATTCAATTTCTTGTTGGTTTGCCCAATGCCTATTTGTAGTGCAAAAATTGAAAAACAAATGGAAAGTATTGTTGATTTCATATTTTAAATTAAATTATTATATCTGCCAAATATAAAAAAAAATGAGATTAAACAGATCATAAATTATACATGGTTGTTAATTAGAACTCAAGAAAAAATATATAATTCTTAAAAAAGAAAAACAAATAGTTGCTTTTTAGTATTTGTTTACGGAATTTTGAAACTTAATTTATAATATGGATAATTTACACTACATAAGTTCAGAAGTACTAAGTATTGAAACAATACAAGAAATAATCACTCAGGATAAAAAACTTGCATTGTCAAATGAGGCTAAAGAAAACATTCTAAAATGCAGATCTTATTTAGATTCAAAAATGGAATCTCATGAAGCACCTATTTATGGTATCAATACCGGATTTGGATCTTTGTGCAATGTGATAATTTCAAATGATAATTTATCCAAATTACAAGAAAATTTAGTAAAATCTCATGCTTGTGGAATAGGAGATGAAGTGCCTCATGAAATTGTAAAAATCATGCTGTTGCTTAAAATTCAATCGTTAAGCTACGGAAATTCAGGTGTGCAATTAATAACAGTACAACGCTTAGTTGATTTTTATAATAACTATATTTTACCAGTTATTTATAATCAAGGTTCTCTTGGCGCTAGTGGTGATTTAGCTCCATTAGCACATTTATCGTTGCCTTTATTAGGTGAAGGCGAAGTATACTTTGATGGATTTAGACAGCCCGCAAAAACAGTACTAGAAAAATTTGGTTGGGAACCAATTGTCTTGCAGTCAAAAGAAGGATTAGCCTTACTAAACGGAACTCAATTTATGAGTTCTTACGGATGCTATATTCTGCTTAAAGCAATGAAATATTCGTATTTTGCTGATGTGATTGCTGCCATTTCATTAGAAGGATTTGATGGAAGAATCGAACCATTCAATGAACTTATTCATTATGTTCGTCCGCATAAAGGGCAAATCAGTACAGCAAAAAGAATGTCCGAATTACTACAAGGAAGTCAAATTATTGCTCAACCAAAACAACATGTGCAAGATCCGTATTCTTTCCGATGTATTCCGCAAGTTCATGGTGCATCCAAAGACACTATTGATTATGTGAAAAAGGTTTTTAAAACAGAAATAAATTCAGTTACCGATAATCCAAATATTTTTGTAGGAGAAGATTTAATAATTTCGGGTGGAAATTTTCACGGTCAACCTTTAGCTTTAGCTTTAGATTTCTTAGCCATTGCCTTATCCGAATTAGGAAGTATTTCCGAAAGAAGAACCTACCAATTAATTTCTGGATTAAGAGGATTACCTGCATTCTTAGTGGATAACCCAGGATTGAATTCCGGATTTATGATTCCGCAATATACGGCTGCCAGTATTGCTAGTCAAAATAAACAATTAGCAACTCCGGCTAGTGTAGATAGTATTGTTTCTAGTAACGGACAAGAAGATCACGTTTCTATGGGAGCCAATGCGGCAACCAAATGTTTGCGCATTATGGATAATTTAGAACGCATTTTGGCTATCGAATTGATGAATGCTTCACAAGCCATCGAATATAGAAGACCTTTACATTCAAGTGATTTTATCGAAATGTTTTTAAAATCCTATAGAGAGGAAGTTCCTTTTGTTAAGGAAGACCGAATTCTTCATTATGATATTGAGAAATCAATTGCTTTCCTAAATAGTTTTTTAGTTGATTTAGAAGAGTAGAAAACGAATTAGTTGTTTAAATTCCCTAAAGATTTATGAATTTTTCTTTTGTGATGGGTTTGTTTCAAATCTTTATCACCCGAAATAATGCTGATGCTTCCATCAATTTCAAACATAGCTAGTTTAACATCTTTGTAAAATTCTACACCATGTTCGCGCATGGCTTCTTGCAATTCTTCAGATGATATTCCTAATTTAGAAAGCGCTTTAAATTCAATTTTACCATTATGGATTAAAATTTCGGGTTTGTCTTGCAACATTTCTTTAATAAACTTCGAATGCAACATGGTTTTCTTTAATATTAGATTTATAAGAAATAATGCAAATGCTGCCACAATGCCACCAAGAAGGGAAGAGTTGTTGCCAACCATGGCATTTTGAACCGAGTTGCTTATCAATAATATTAAAATTACATCGGCAGTGTTTAACTGAGATAATTCTTTTTTACCAAAAATCCTTAAGGCAATTATCATAAATAGATAAACACAAATACTCCTAAGAACTATTTCTAAGTAGGGGTTCATTAATTATTATATGGTGTTAAATTATTAATGAAGGTTTCTTCTTTATGTTGTTTTCAATTGCTTTTATCATTTCACCAGCAATATCTTTATTGGTTGCACCTTCAATACCTTCCAATCCAGGAGATGAATTAACTTCTAATAATAAAGGCCCTTTAGATGATCGAATGATGTCTACACCAGCAACTTTTAAGTCCATTGCTTTAGCGGCTTTAACTGCAATTTTTCTTTCTTCAGCAGTTGGTTTTATGATTCCAGCTGTTCCACCCATATGAATGTTGGCTCTAAATTCTCCCGGCGCAGCCTCTCTTTGAATGGCTGCAACCACCTTACCATCTACTACAAACAGTCGTAAATCTTTACCGTTGGCTTCTTTGATGAATTCTTGAACTAATATATTGGCATTCAAACTTTTGAAGGCATTAATTACCGATTCGGCTGCTTTTTTGGTCTCCGCCAATACTACTCCTTTACCCTGAGTACCTTCTAAAAGCTTCACAATTAAAGGTGATCCGCCAACCATTTTAATTAAATCGTCGGTATCTAAAGGTGAATTAGCAAATCCTGTAGTTGGAATATCTACACCGTTTCTTAGTAATAACTGCAATGAAAATAATTTATCTCGTGATTGAGTTATGGCTGCCGCCGAATTCAAACAAAACACTTTCATGGCCTCGAATTGTCTTGTTAAAGCACATCCGTAAAAAGTGATACTTGGTCGAATTCTAGGAATTACCGCATCAAAATAATCCAATACTTTTCCACCACGATAATGGATTTCTGGTGTGTCAGCATCCAATTTCATATAACATTCTTTGATGTTTAGAAAATGCATTTCATGACCTCGCATTTCACCCGCTTCCATAATTCGTTTGTTGCTGTATAGTTCTGGGTTACTTGCTAACAATCCAATTCGTAGTCCTTTATTATCTGAAAATTCAATTTGATATAATTCTTTTAAATTTTCAGTAGTATTTTGCCCTAATAAATATTTTTGTTCTGGATCGACTAATATTCTGCCACTCATTGCCTCACGACCTAATAACATTCGGAAACCCATAGAATCTCTATTGGTTAAGGTCATTTCAATTGGCCAATTATCGTTTCCAATGTTTATGTTAGTTTGAATTACATAGCGTTGCTCTCTATATCCGCTTGAACTTTTTACAATTCTTTTATCAATTAGCAATGCTTCACAATGAATTACTGTTTTTAAATTATTTTGAATTGGATTAATGTCAAATTTTATCCAATTTACTCCCTCTTTAGTGAAAGGAACAATGTTAATTGCATGTAACGCAGAAGTTTTAGCACCCGAATCTACTCGTGCTTTAATTGCCGGAATTCCAAGTTCTGGGAAAGAACACCATTCTTCAGATCCTAAAATGATTTTGTTTTGAGGCATTTTTTGTATTTTTTAAATAAAAAATAAACCACTAAGAAATAAAACATAATCATCTTAATGGTTTAATGAAAATAGGTATAATTTTAACTAGTTGGTTTTTCTTTTTTTTTCACTTTTACGATCATTTCTGTGCCGCCTTCTTCAATATCCATGAAAATTTCATCTCCGCTTTCAATTTTTGAAGTTATGATTTCTTCAGCAAGAGAATCTTCAACATATTTTTGAATAGCTCTTTTTAAAGGTCTTGCACCAAATTGTTTGTCGAAACCTTTTTCAGCAATATAAGCTTTTGCATTATCGGAAAGTGTAAGATTGTAGCCTAA
This sequence comes from Flavobacterium psychrophilum, assembly GCA_945872875.1. Classification (GTDB taxonomy): domain Bacteria; phylum Bacteroidota; class Bacteroidia; order Flavobacteriales; family Flavobacteriaceae; genus Flavobacterium; species Flavobacterium psychrophilum_N. The sequence goes on along the minus strand of CAMCBB010000001.1, from coordinate 50,676 downwards.
ATCTTTAATTCTTGAGTATAATTTAACTAATTCCAATTCGATGATTTGGTCGATATCTACTTTTTCTAAAGCATTAAATACAATTACATCGTCAATACGATTAAGAAATTCAGGTGCAAAAGTTTTCTTTAATGCATTTTCTATAATACTCTTCGAATTTTCATCGGCTTGAGCCACTTTGGCAGCAGTTCCAAATCCAACACCTTGTCCGAAATCTTTTAATTGGCGCGCACCAACATTGGATGTCATAATAATAATGGTGTTCTTGAAATCAATTTTACGACCCAAACTATCGGTTAAATAACCATCATCTAATACTTGCAACATCATGTTAAAAATATCTGGATGTGCTTTTTCTATCTCGTCAAGAAGTACTACGCAATAGGGTTTTCTTCTAACTTTTTCAGTTAATTGTCCGCCTTCTTCATAACCTACATATCCTGGAGGTGCACCCACTAAACGGGATACGGCAAATTTTTCCATGTATTCACTCATGTCAATACGGACTAAAGCATCTTCAGAATCAAATAATTCTTTGGCCAATACTTTAGCTAATTGGGTTTTTCCAACCCCGGTTTGTCCTAAGAAAATGAAAGAACCAATTGGTTTGTTTGGATCTTTTAGTCCGGTTCTATTTCTTTGGATAGAACGAGCAATCTTCATCACCGCTTCATCTTGTCCAATCACCTTACCTTTAAGTAGTTCGGGTAATTTAGCTAATTTATTACTTTCAGTTTGTGCTACACGATTTACAGGAATTCCAGTCATCATTGAAACCACATCAGCTACATTATCTTCAGTAACTTCAATACGGTTGTTTTTAGAATCTTCTTCCCATTGTTCTTGAGCAATGGCAAGTTCTTTTTCTAGTTTCTTTTCGTCGTCTCTTAATTTGGCTGCTTCTTCGTATTTCTGTCTTTTAACGACTGAATTTTTTTGTTCGCGCACTTCTTCCAATTGTCGTTCTAAATCTAGAATTTGTTTTGGAACATCAATATTGGTTATGTGAACTCGAGAACCCGCTTCATCCAAAGCATCAATAGCTTTGTCTGGTAAAAAGCGCTCCGACATGTAGCGATCGGTTAACTTTACACAAGCTTCAATAGCTTCGTCAGAGTAAGTTACATTATGGTGGTCTTCGTACTTACCTTTAATATTATTTAATATTAAAATGGTATCAGTAACTGAGGTTGGTTCTACAATTACTTTTTGAAAACGACGCTCTAATGCGCCATCTTTTTCTATATGTTGACGGTATTCGTCTAATGTTGTTGCGCCAATACATTGAATTTCTCCTCTTGATAAAGCAGGTTTCAGCATATTAGAAGCATCTAAAGATCCAGTCGCACCACCAGCTCCAACTATTGTATGGATTTCATCAATGAATAAAATGATATCGTCATTCTTTTCTAATTCATTCATTACGGCTTTCATGCGCTCTTCAAATTGCCCACGGTATTTAGTACCGGCAACCAAGCTAGCAAGATCAAGTGTAACGACTCTTTTATTAAATAAAATTCGAGATACTTTTTTCTGAATAATACGCAAAGCAAGACCTTCTGCAATTGCCGATTTACCCACGCCAGGTTCGCCAATAAGTAATGGATTATTTTTCTTTCTTCTGCTTAGTATTTGAGAAACGCGCTCAATTTCTTTTTCACGACCTACAACAGGATCTAATTTTCCGTCTTCGGCCATTTCAGTTAGATCACGGCCAAAGTTGTCTAATACCGGAGTTTTTGATTTTTTATTGGTTTTAGTAGTTGGGTTGTTAAAACTTTCTCCTTTTAATCCGTCATCATTTGAAGAGTCTTCATTAAAGGATTCGTTTTTTGGTAAGTTTTCTAAGAAATTTTCTTCTTTTGGCATAATATCTAAGTATTGTTCTTTTGCTATTTCGTAATCTATTTTTAGTTTATTTAGCAACTTAGTTGTAGGGTCGTTTTCATTTCGCAGAATACAAAGCAATAAATGGGCAGTACTTATAGAGCTACTTTGAAAAACTTTAGCTTCTAAAAAAGTTGTTTTCAATGCTCTTTCGGCTTGACGGGTAAGATGTAAATTCTTTTTTTCTATACTTAAATCTGCATTCGGGTTAGGAGGACTTAGAATTTCTACTTTTTTTCTCAAATGATCTAAATCTACCGATAAGTTATTTAATATCGTTATTGCTTTGCCATTTCCATCTCTTAAAATTCCAAGCATAAGATGTTCAGTACCAATAAAATCATGCCCCAATCGCAAGGCTTCTTCTTTACTGTAGGTAATTACATCTTTTACTCTAGGTGAAAAATTATCATCCATCTTTTTCTAAAATTATAATTGTAAATTTAGTGAATTTCATAAGCATCTACAAATACTATTCCTATTAAAAACACTTGTCAGTAAATTGACAAAAAAATATTTATAAAATCCACCCTTATATATCTAATTTATTAACCATTTATGGAGCCTATTTTGTTAATAAATCATTGAAATTAGTCGGCAAAAATGCTTTTAAAAGAATATAAAAAATGTAACTTGCACGATTGAATTTAAAATTAATTTACTTTAAAAATTTATAAAATATGTCTGACGGAGAAAAGTTAATTCCTATTAACATTGAGGACGAAATGAAATCAGCTTACATCGATTATTCGATGTCAGTTATTGTATCTAGAGCATTGCCAGATGTTCGTGATGGATTAAAACCAGTTCATAGAAGGGTATTGTATGGAATGTATGACTTAGGAGTAACCTCTAAATCTGCCCATAAAAAATCTGCAAGAATTGTAGGAGAAGTATTAGGTAAGTACCATCCTCATGGAGATACTTCAGTATACGATGCTATGGTTCGTATGGCACAAGAATGGAGTTTAAGATATTTATTGATTGACGGTCAAGGGAACTTTGGATCGGTTGATGGCGATAGCCCTGCTGCGATGCGTTATACTGAGGCAAGAATGAAAAAAATGTCGGAAGACATAATGGCAGATATAGACAAAGAAACAGTTGATTTTAAATTGAACTTTGACGATACGCTTTATGAGCCAACAGTTATGCCAACTCGTGTACCTAACTTATTAATTAATGGTGCTTCGGGAATTGCTGTAGGTATGGCTACCAATATGGCTCCACATAATATTACGGAAGTAATTGACGGTACTTTGGCTTACATTGACAATAATGATATTGATATAGACGAATTAATTACACATATTAAAGCACCAGATTTCCCTACAGGAGGTGTAATTTATGGTTATGAAGGCGTTCGTGAAGCATTTAAAACAGGTCGTGGTAGAATTGTAATTCGTGCTAAAGTTAACTTTGAAGAAGTACACGGAAAAGAAGCGATTATCGTTACCGAAATTCCATATCAAGTGAATAAGGCGGAAATGATTAAAAAGATCGCCGATTTAATTAATGATAAACGAATTGAAGGTATTTCAAATATCCGTGACGAATCGGATAGGACCGGTATGCGCATTGTATTTGAATTAAAGCGAGATGCTGTGCCAAATGTGGTATTGAATACCTTGTATAAATATACTCAATTACAATCTTCATTTAGCGTAAATAACATTGCTTTGGTTAATGGAAGACCACAAATGCTGAATGTGAAAGATTTAATTCATTATTTCGTTGAACACCGTCATGATGTGGTGGTTAGAAGAACACAATTTGAATTAAAAAAGGCAGAAGAAAGAGCTCACATATTAGAAGGTTTAATAATTGCTTCAGATAATATTGATGAAGTTATTGCAATTATTAGAGGATCAAAAGATGGGGAAGAGGCTAGAGCTAAATTAATTGAGCGATTCAATCTCTCTGATATTCAATCTCGTGCTATAGTTGAAATGCGTTTAAGACAATTAACAGGTCTTGAGCAAGATAAATTAAGAGCCGAGTATGAAGAAATCATGAAGTTAATTAGTCATTTAAAAGAGTTACTTGCTAATAAAGATCTTAGAATGGCATTAATTAAAGAAGAATTAATTGAGATCCGAGATAAATATGGTGATGAGCGTCGTTCGGTAATTGAATATGCTGGAGGAGATGTAAGTATCGAAGATTTAATTGCAGATGAAAATGTGGTTATTACTATTTCTCATGCAGGTTATATTAAACGAACTTCATTAACCGAATACAAAACTCAAAACAGAGGAGGAGTTGGTCAAAAATCGGCTGCTACAAGAGATCAAGATTTCTTAGAACATTTATTTGTTGCTACAAATCACAATTATTTATTGTTTTTTACCCAAAAAGGAAAATGCTACTGGATGCGTGTATATGAAATTCCAGAAGGAACAAAAGCAAGTAAAGGTAGAGCACTTCAAAACTTAATTAATATTGAAAGTGACGATAAAGTAAAAGCATTTATTTGTACCCAAGATTTAAAAGATCAAGATTATATTAAGAGTCATTATGTAATTATGGCAACTAGACAAGGTCAGGTTAAGAAAACATCTTTAGAGAAATATTCTAAACCAAGAGTAAATGGTGTTGCTGCAATCACAATTAAAGACGGTGATGAATTATTAGAAGCAAAATTAACTAACGGTGAAAGTCAAGTTTTAATTGCTGTTAAATCGGGTAAATTAGTTCGTTTTGAAGAAGGTAAAACACGCCCAATGGGAAGAACAGCATCTGGAGTTCGTGGAATTACTCTACAAAACGAGCAAGATGAAGTAGTTGGAATGGTTTCAGTAAATGATATGGAAAGTGAAATCCTTGTAGTTTCTGAAAATGGATATGGAAAACGATCTTCATTAGATGAATACCGAATTACTAACCGTGGAGGAAAAGGAGTAAAAACTTTAAATATTACCGAAAAAACAGGAAAACTAGTTTCTATTAATGGAGTTACTGATGCCGATGACTTAATGATAATCAATAAATCTGGTTTAACCATTAGAATGGATGTTTCTACACTTCGAGTAATGGGTAGAGCTACGCAAGGAGTTCGTTTAATTAATATTAAAGAAAGCGATTCAATTGCAGCTGTAACCAAAGTTATGAAAGACGATGAAGAAGAAGCAATTGCTGCAGACGGCGAGGAATTAGAACTAGACCCAAATGCAATAATCGAAGATGATGCTGAAGAAGATGAAGAAATTGCAGATGATGTAGAAGAGGATTCATCCGAAGAGGAAGATTCAGAAGAATAAAAACAAATAAACAAACAAAGCCATTTCACTATACTATTTTAGGAGACAAGGCTTTTTTATAACAAATAACAATTTAAATAGTTTCCTTATGAAAATTCAACAAATAATAATTGCAGGAGCATTATTAGTTTCTGTTAACACTTTCGCTCAAAAAGACGAATTAAAAGCATTAAAAAAGATATACAACAAAGAAGAGATAAAAGGTGCTGATTTAGCAGATTACAAATCTTTAGTTGAAAAAGTGCAGCCTCTTGCAGTAGAAGAAGGAGATAAAGTATATGCCAATTTTTATAAATGCATGATTCCGGTTCTTGAATATACCGCAATAGATAAAACGATGACACCATTACAAATTCAGTTGGCATTCGCCAAATTTGTAAGTCCAAAAGCAATTACTGAGTTGGCTACTGGATTAAATGCAACTTTAGATTATGAAAAGAAAACAGGTAAAAAGATTCAGACAGAAGACATCAATGAAACTATCTCTTCTTTCAAGCCAGAGTTGCTAAATTTTGCTGTTAAACTTGGGAATGAAAAAAAATATAAAGAATCGGGAGATGTTTTGTATGCTATTTATCAATTAGATAAAAAAGATCAAGAAACACTTTATTATGCTGCTAATTATGAAGCTAATGGAAAAGATTATGATAAAGCATTGCAATATTATAAAGAATTAAGAGCATTAAATTATACCGGAGAAGGGACTTTATATATTGCAAAAAATAAAGTTTCGGGTGTAGAAGATAGCTATGCTAGTAAAAGTGTAAGGGATAACATGATTCAAATAGGTACTCATGTTTCTCCTAGAGATGAAAAGATTCCTTCAAAGAAAGGTGAAATTATAAGAAATATTGCATTAATATTAATTGAGCAAGGAAAATCTGAAGAGGCTAAAACTGCAATTAGTGAAGCGAGAAAAGAAAATCCAGATGATGCTGATTTAATAGTTTCTGAGGCTAATATCTATTTAAATTTAAAAGACGATGTTAATTACAAAAGATTAATTACTGAAGCTTTAGAGAAAAAACCAAATGATGAAATTTTAGTTTTTAACTTAGGGGTTACTTGTTCTAATGCGAAACAATATGAAGAAGCAGAAAAATACTATAATAAAGCTATTGAATTAAAGCCTGATTTCTTAAATGCTTATATCAACTTAGCCGATTTGATTTTAAAACCAGATGCCAAAATTGTTGAGGAAATGAATAAATTAACAATTTCTGATAAAGATTTAAAACGAAACGATGTTTTAAAAGCACAAAGACAAAAATTATTTCAAAAGGCAATGCCTTTGTATGAAAAAGCACATCAGTTAGACCCTAAAGATGCAGATATCAAAAGCATTTTAAAATCGGTATATAGTTATTTAGAACTTACAGATAAAGTAAAAGCTTTAAAAGCTGAAAATTAATCTAAATAAATAATAAAAAGGCTCCAACTCGGAGCCTTTTTTTATATTTAATTTATAGGAATGCCCATCTAAATCCGGTATATAAATCGGCTTGTTTACCATTACTTGTTAAGGAGGATACAATTGAATTAGATCCTAAATAAAAACCACCTAATCTAAACCCAAATCCAATAGTAGTTCCAGAAATTTGATTGTTTGAAATAGGTACATAAGTTTCAAAGAAACCTAAATTTACCCTTGGGGTTACTGAAATCAGATTTAAAGCAGTTATTTGATCATTTTCAGAGTCTTTGTTTAATTTTTGTTGCAAGTATCCTGTAATGTATACTTTAGGCACTATTTTAAAATCGGTGTAAATTGAAAATAACGAAGGTAGATTCACTTTAAAATCTTTTTGACCATCAATTTTTGTTAAATAGCCATTTAAATTTAAAATATTTTCAACATCACCTAAATTGTTAGCACCGCTAAATGCATTTAAATTTAAAGGATTTGAAATGGGTATATTTAAAGAATAATTGGTTGAAGAATTATTATTGTCCTTGAATGTCATGCTTCCTAAATTTCTAATTGCCAAACCTGCCTTAATTTTATATTTACTTGGACCATCTTTTAATTTATAAGTTATCCCAAAATCAGCAGCTATTCCATTTAAACCTCCAAAAATAGTATTGGTATAATCATTAAAATTTGAAAAATTATTTGCTAAACTTCCAGAATAAGCAATATTTAATTGTGCGGGTTGATCTGTTGTTAAAAACGCATTTCCACCAACTTGTGAAATTTTACCATTCAATCCATTTAGTCCTATATTTGAATAAGAACCAGGGAATAACATTTTTAAAGTAATACCAGCGCTTATACTATATTTTTCTTTTTCAATAATTGGTCTAGCAACAGAAAATCCAATTTCTCCATATGAACTACCTATTAATCTTTGATTGCTATTGGTATTTAATAAAGTTAATGCTGAAGCTAAATTATTATCGCTAATGGCATTACCTATATTTGTATCAATATTTACAAGTTCATATTTCAAGTTTGCTTTTGAAGTTACAGCAAAACCCCATTTTAATAACTTTATTGCTACACTAGGCCCAATAATTTGGCCATCAAATTGAAAATTAACAGCTTCATTATCTTTAAAAATTAAATCTTGTAAATTATTTCCTGAAGTAATGTCGCTAAAGCCAATTTTATTGTTACTTGTATTGAAGCTAACTCCATATAAATTCACTTCAAATTTCTTTGATAAATTGGAATATTCTGCAGGGTTAATCATTCCGTTTAGTATTCCAACTCTACTTGAAGTACTAATTCCGGAGAAATGATCTTGTGAAAATCCAATTAAATTGGACGCTACGACTAGGGTAATTGTAATTAGCTTTTTCATGATTTTAATAGTTAGATTAGGATATCTAAATTTATTAAAAACAATTTTAATTAAAACAAATTTATTACGATTATTTTATTGAATTCCAAATTACCTCATTTGGGGTAGGAGCTAGGAGCACCAATTCTTCTTTAGAAACAGGGTGAATAAAAGCTAACTTTTGAGCATGTAAATGAATTCCGCCATCAGGGTTGCTTCGGTCAAAACCGTATTTTAAATCTCCTTTAATAGGGCAACCAATTGCTGCCAATTGCGATCTAATTTGGTGGTGTCTCCCTGTATGGAGGTTTATTTCTAAAGCAAAATAATTATTTAGTTCTTTGATTATTTTGTAGTCCAGGGAAGCTCGTTTACTATCAGGAACTTCTTTTATATGCGCTTTTGAGGAATTGCTTTTTTCGTTTCTCTTTAAATAGTGAACTAATGTATCCTCACTTTTTGGCGGCTTATTTTTAACAACAGCCCAATATGTTTTTTGAGTTTCTCGTTTGCTAAATAATTCATTTAACCGAGTTAATGCTTTGCTGGTCTTTGCAAAAACAACAATTCCTGTGGTTGGTCTGTCCAAACGATGAACCACTCCTAAAAATACTTCTCCAGGCTTGTTGTATTTCTCTTTAATATATTCTTTAACAATTTCAGATAGTGGTTTGTCGCCTGTTTTATCCCCTTGAACTAAATCGCCTACACGCTTGTTGATCACAATAATGTGGTTGTCTTCGTGGAGAATTTGAAGGTTTGATTTTGTGGAAATTATTTTTTCTGCCAAAATGATTAATAACTTTTAGTAGTATTAATATTGCTCATTAGCATTTGGAAAATCCTGACTTTTTACATCGGCAACATAATTACTTAAAGCCGAAGTCATTTGCTCATATAAGTTTAAATATCTTCTTAAAAAACGGGGACTAAATTCATTGTTCATTCCTAGCATGTCGTGAATTACCAATACTTGTCCATCAACACCACCACCTGCACCAATTCCTATTACAGGAATAGAGATGCTTTTAGCGACTTTTTCAGCTAGATGTGCCGGAATTTTTTCTAAAACTAAAGCAAAACAGCCTAATTTTTCTAATAATTTTGCGTCTTCAATAAGTTTTTCTGCTTCTTCATCTTCTTTTGCTCGAACGGTATAGCTTCCAAATTTATAGATAGATTGCGGAGTCAAACCTAAATGTCCCATAACAGGGATACCCGCTTTAAGAATTTTTTTAATCGATTCCTTAATTTCACTTCCACCTTCTAATTTTACTGCATGTCCACCGCTTTCTTTCATTATTCTAATCGAAGAACGAAGTGCTTCTTTAGGATCTGATTGGTAACTTCCAAAAGGTAAGTCAACTACAACAAGCGCTCTATATACTGCTCTAACTACAGACGATGCATGGTAAATCATTTGATCTAATGTAATTGGTAAAGTAGTTTCATATCCTGCCATTACATTGCTTGCAGAATCTCCAACTAAAATAACATCAACTCCTGCAGAATCTACAATTTTTGCCATTGAATAATCATAAGCCGTAAGCATGGAAATCTTTTCACCATTAGCTTTCATTTCAATTAGCGACTTAGTTGTAATTCTCTTGTAATCCTTTTTAGCTACTGACATACCCTTTAGATTTAAATTCTTAATCTTAATTTGAGTTTGTAAAAGTAGTAAAACCTATTTGTTATAATTAATAAATGAATATAAAAAATGGTTAATTTTGTATTTTAAAATTATAAAATGAAAATATTAAAAAAGCTTATTTGCTTTTCATTAGTAATTTCTGCTTCTGCTTTTTCTCAGGAAAACAAAGAAGTTACTATTTCAGTCTCAGGTTATTTAGAAACCTTTTATGCCAATGACTTTCAAAATTCGAATACAGAAAAGAAATTACCTTTCATGTATAACTACAACCGTCAAAACGAATTTAATTTAAACATTGGATTACTTCGAACTAAAATAACTTATGAAAACGGTTATGCTAGTTTTGCTTTGCATTCGGGGACTTATGTAGAGGATAATTATGCGAACGAGAAAATTAAATATGTAAATGAAGCTTTTGTTGGTTTGTATCTAGATAAAGAAAAGAAACACAATATTGAAGTTGGAATTATGCCGAGTTATATAGGTTTTGAAACTTCAATTTCTTCTTCTAATTTAACACTTACTCGTTCCTTATTAGGAGAAAACTCACCGTATTTCATGACTGGGATAAAATATAATTATACACCTTCGGCTAAGTGGAGTTTCTCAGGATTGTTAACAAACGGTTGGCAGCGTATTGCTAAACCAAACGCAAAAACACTTCCTAGTTTGGGATCACAACTAGTATATAAACCAACTGAAAATGCAACGTTGAATTGGAGTGTGTTTATTGGAGATGAATCAATAGCGACCGATTTACGAACGCGCTATTTTAGTAATTTGTATTACGATGTTAAATGGGATAGTAAATTTCGATCTATCTTAGGATTTGATTATGGATTGCAAAAGAATAGTTTAGGGGATGGGTATGATAATTGGTTTAGCCCTGTGATGATTACGCAGTATTCTATTAATTCTAAATGGCAAACGGCTGTCCGTGCCGAATACTATCAAGATGCAAAAAATGTATTGATTGCTAGTGAAAAGGAATTTAAAACTTTTGGAACTTCTTTTAATTTGGATTACTTACCCAATACTAAAATGAAAATAAGATCTGAAATGCGTTACTTTAATTCAAAGGAAGCCGTTTTCTTAAGAAATGATTCGGCTGTAAATTCAAATTTATTTGCAACAATAAGTTGGTGTTACGAATTCTAGCAATCGGCTAGATTCACTGCAACAGCTAAGCCACCTTCTGAAGTTTCTTTGTATTTAGAGTTCATGTCTTTGGCAGTTTGCCACATGGTATCGATTACTTTATCCAAAGGAACTTTGGCATTTTTAGCATCGGTTTCCAGCGCTAGCTCCGCTGCATTAATTGCTTTAATTGCTCCCATGGTATTGCGCTCAATACAAGGAATTTGAACCAAACCTCCAATTGGGTCACAGGTTAATCCTAAGTGGTGTTCCATAGCAATCTCTGCTGCCATTTGTACTTGTTCTGGAGTTCCACCTAATAATTCACAAAGTGCCGCTGCGGCCATTGCAGAAGAAACGCCAATTTCTGCTTGGCAACCCCCCATAGCAGCTGATATTGTAGATCCTTTCTTGAAGATACTTCCTATTTCCCCTGCTACCATTAAGAATTGCTTGATTTCTTTTTCTCCTGCGTTGTGGTTTTCAATAACTAAATAATACATTAAAACTGCAGGTATTACTCCGGCACTTCCATTAGTAGGAGCGGTAACCACTCGGCCAAGAGAAGCATTAACTTCATTTACAGCCAATGCAAAACACGAAACCCATTTTAAAATTTGACGGAATTTAACTTCGGTTTTTCTTATGGTTTCGAGCCATTCTTGTGGAGTGGTATATTGGGCTTCACCAATTAAATTTTGATGCATATCAAATGCTCTGCGTCGTACATTTAATCCACCAGGCAAAATACCTTCACTATGGCAACCGATGTACATGCACTCCAGCATGGTTTCCCAAATGCGCATTAGTTCGTGGTTAATTGCTACTTCCGAGCGCATCGCTTTTTCATTTTCATAAACTACCTCCGAAATAGATCGGTTTTGTTCGTTACAAAAATTCAATAAATCTTGCGCGTTATCAATCAAATAGGGAAAAGCACATTTTAAGTTCTTATTCTTATTGTAATTTTCTTGATCTTCTTTCACTACAAATCCACCACCAATAGAGTAGAAGGTTGAGGTGTATTCCGAATTATCGTTAAAAGAAGCAGTGAACGTCATTCCGTTTGCATGGAAAGGAAGAAAGTTCCTGTTAAATCGAATGTCTTCCTCTGAAAAGAAAGGAATTTTAATTTCATTTCCTAAAAGAAGGAAGTTATTGTCTTTAATGTCTTTTACAATTGAAGAAATTGCATCTACAGGAATAGTTTCTGGATCTTGACCGCTTAAGCCAAGCATCACGGCTAAATCGGTGGCATGTCCAATACCGGTTAAGGAAAGTGAACCGTATAAATCAACTTTAACAAAATGAACTTTATCTAGTTGATTTGATTCTCGAAGTTCTGTCAAAAATTGTTCTGCAGCACGCCATGGTCCTAGGGTATGAGAACTTGAAGGACCAACACCAATTTTAAGCATGTCAAAAATCGAGATACAGTGTTCCATAAAGAAATGTTTATTTTGAAAACAAATATACTAGAATAACTCATAAAATGATATTTGAAATTGGCTATTATTGAGAATATGATAATTCATCAAGTTTTTATTCATCTAAAATGTCATCTTGTCATATTAAATTACGACATTTTTAGTAAAAACTGACATTTCATTGTAATTATTGCAATGGCACAAAGATTGATTATTGCATGTCGAGTTGTTAAATAAGTTTACAATTAAAATTAAATATAATAAAAATGGGTAAAATAATCGGAATCGATTTAGGTACAACAAACTCCTGTGTTTCTGTAATGGAAGGAAATGAAGCTGTTGTTATTCCTAACGCAGAAGGAAAAAGAACAACACCATCTATCATTGCATTTGTAGAAGGCGGAGAAATTAAAGTAGGAGATCCTGCAAAAAGACAAGCAGTAACTAATCCAACAAAAACTATCGCTTCTATAAAGCGTTTTATGGGACAATCTTTTTCTGAGGTTTCGGCAGAAGCAAAAAGAGTTTCTTACTCTGTAGTAAAAGGAGACAACAATACACCTCGAGTAGATATTGATGGTCGTTTGTATACTGCTCAAGAATTGTCAGCAATGACACTTCAAAAAATGAAAAAAACTGCTGAAGACTATTTAGGTCAAACAGTTACTGAAGCGGTTATTACAGTTCCTGCTTACTTTAATGATGCACAACGTCAAGCTACTAAAGAAGCTGGAGAAATTGCTGGTCTTAAAGTAATGCGTATCATCAATGAACCAACTGCTGCAGCTTTAGCTTATGGTTTAGATAAAAAAGGAACCGATCAAAAAATTGCTGTTTACGATTTAGGTGGAGGTACTTTTGATATTTCTGTTCTTGAATTAGGAGACGGAGTATTTGAAGTATTATCTACTAACGGAGATACGCACTTAGGTGGAGATGATTTTGACCACGAAATTATTGACTGGTTGGCTGCTGAATTTTTAGCTGAAGAAGGAATTGATTTACGATTAGATCCAATGTCTCTTCAAAGATTAAAAGAAGCTGCTGAGAAAGCAAAAATCGAATTGTCTTCTTCTGCAGAAACTGAAATCAACTTACCATATGTAACGGCTACAGCTTCTGGACCAAAACACTTGGTGAAAAAATTATCAAGATCTAAATTCGAACAATTAACAGATGCTTTAGTTAAACGCTCTATGGCGCCAGTTGCAAAAGCACTTAAAGATGCAGGTTTATCTGTTTCTGATATTGATGAAGTGATCTTAGTAGGAGGTTCTACTCGTATGCCAAAAATTGCTGAAGAAGTTGAAAAATTCTTTGGTAAGAAAGCTTCTAAAGGTGTAAATCCTGATGAGGTGGTTGCAATTGGAGCAGCTATTCAAGGTGGTGTACTTTCTGGTGATGTTAAAGATGTATTATTGTTAGACGTTACTCCTTTATCATTAGGAATTGAAACAATGGGTGGTGTAATGACAACACTTATTGAATCAAATACGACTATCCCAACTAAAAAATCGCAAGTATTCTCTACTGCTGCCGATTCTCAACCATCAGTTGAAATCCATGTATTGCAAGGAGCAAGAACTATGGCGGTTGACAACAAAACAATTGGTCGCTTTCACTTAGATGGAATTCCACCAGCACCAAGAGGGGTTCCTCAAATTGAAGTTACTTTTGATATTGATGCAAATGGTATCATCAAAGTTTCGGCTACTGATAAAGGAACAGGAAAATCTCATGACATTCGTATCGAAGCTTCTTCAGGATTAACTGCAGAAGAAATCGAAAAAATGAAAAAAGATGCAGAAATGAATGCAGAAAGTGATCGCGTTGCTAAAGAAAAAGCTGAAAAATTAAATGAAGCTGATAGCATGATCTTCCAAACAGAGTCACAATTGAAAGAACTTGGAGATAAATTATCTGACGAGCACAAAACTGCAATTGAATATGCATTAACCGAATTAAGAATGGCGCACCAATCTCAAGATTTGGAAGCTATTCAAAAAGGTTTAGATAATGTAAATGCCGCTTGGAAAACAGCTACTGAGGCAATGTATGCTCAAGGAGGTGGTGACCAAGGTCAAGCTCAAGAAGCTCCTTCTCAAGAAGCACAAGGTGATAATACACAAGATGTAGATTTTGAAGAAGTAAAATAATACGCTTCTGAATTAATTCAGAATTAAATAAAAAGCCAGACTATTTAGTCTGGCTTTTTTTATTACTTAGGATTGGTTTTACTTTTTATTAAAGATTTTAGTTATAACAAAAACATGTGGAAATGTAATTGCTGCCAAAAATGAGAAAAAGATGGCGTTAAATAGTTGTTTGTCTTTAAATATAAAGTACAATGATACTATTCCTACAATTGATAATGCCCAATAAATTAATGCTGATTTACAATAGGTAATAAAATTCTGAAAAGAAAATTTTCCATATAAAAAATTCATTTGTTCTATTATAGAAGGAATGCTGTGCCATAAAATAAAATAAATTGCAAATCCCCAAATTAAACTTGATGCTTTAAAAATTACTGTAAATATTAATAAGTAAAATAGTTCAGTTAAAATTTTCACCCTAATTTTTTCAAATTTAAAATACGAATAGCCAATAGCTATTATGAATAAGAATCCTATACTATTAAATAAGAGAGGAATTAATGTATTAGAGATTTGAAATTTACTTATTTCAAATATTATCTTTTCCACTTCAGAAGCATGGAATATAAATAATAACATAAAAATAAATAATCCATAGGTAAAGCTAATTGAATACGAAATCCATTTTGGGTAATTTTTAATTAATTCTATCCATTGTTGTTCTCCAAAATGAAATGCACTTACTAAAATAAATAATATAAGAGTAAGTCCAGGAATAAAGTAAAATAAAATAGCACAAAAAATAATTACTAAAACATAGTTTAGCAATGATTTAATGAAATTATAGGTTTTTTTTGGGCTATTATTTTTTTTTATTAATAGCAAATCATTCGCTCCATGCAAAATTCCAAAGGTAAAAATCAAAGAAAAACCTAAAAATATTTGAATTTTATTAGAAAAAAATGAAACTATCCATAAACCAAAAAAGCTTGCTATGATTGAGATTTTTGAAATTTTACCCATAAAAATTTATATTATGTTTAAAAATTTATAAAAAAAAATAAACAAATAGTTTTTTTATTATTAATTTTTTTTATTAAGTTTGTTAAACAAATCTAATTAAAAACCAATTTAAAAACCAATTAAAATTAATTTTATGACAAACTTTATGATTATCCCAGGAACAATTTCCAAATTATTGCCTACTGATTATGTAGGATTTACATTTTTTATTGGCTGTATGGCTATGATGGCTGCTTCAGCTTTTTTCTTTTTATCATTAAATCAATTTGATAAAAAGTGGCGTGTTTCTGTACTGGTTTCAGGTTTAATTACCTTTATTGCTGCAGTACATTATTTTTACATGAGAGATTATTGGACTGCTTTTCAAGAGTCGCCAACTTTCTTCCGTTATGTAGATTGGACTTTAACTGTTCCATTAATGTGTGTTGAGTTTTACCTAATCTTAAAAGTTGCAGGTGCAAAACAATCTTTAATGTGGAAAATGATCTTCTTATCTTTAGTAATGTTAGTTACTGGATATGCAGGTGAAACTATTGATCGTCCAAACGCATGGTTATGGGGATTAATTTCAGGTATCGCTTATTTCGTAATTGTTTATGAAATTTGGTTAGGTGAAGCATCTAAAATTGCTCAAGCTGCAGGTGGAAATGTATTGTCTGCACACAAAATCTTATGCTGGTTCGTATTAGTTGGTTGGGCAATTTATCCTTTAGGATATATGTTAGGAACTGACGGATGGTACACTGGTATCTTAGGTAAAGGAAGTGTTGATGTTGCTTACAATATTGCTGATGCTATTAACAAAATTGGATTTGGACTTGTTATTTACAACTTAGCTCAACAATCTCAAAAAGACTAATTTCTTTTTTTAGATAAATTAAAAGCCAGACTAAATAGTCTGGCTTTTTTTTGAAGTATTTGATAGTAATCAATATACTTTTTGTTTTTGTTGATATTTTCTATTACTGAAATTAGAATTAATGCCTTAATAAAGGTGTTTCGATTGACTAATATTCGTTAATATTATTTTTTAAATAGTTGCAAAACCCTACTTTTATTTAGATATAACTCTATACAATTATACAAATATTGTTATGGAATTGAATTGTTTTTTGTTTCTATCAATCTATTGATTAATCCTAATTTCAAACATTTTATCCCAATTTTTTCCCGTTACAAAAAAGGTTTTTGTTTTTGGGTTATAGGCAATTCCGTTTAAAACATCGGTGTCAGGAAGTTGTGTTATTTTCTTTTCTAAATTAGACATATCTAGCATGGCTTCAACAGCGCCGTTCTTCGGATTGATAACAATAATTGCTTTTTTAAGGTAAATGTTACTGTAAATTTTTCCGTCCACCCATTCTAACTCGTTAACTTCTTTAATCTTGTTGTTTTCAGAATATACATTAATATGGTCTGTTGTTTTTTGGGTCGCCGGATCCATTGTCCAAATTTTTTCAGAACTATCATTAAAGTAAATATTCTTTCCGTCATTAGTCATTCCCCAGCCTTCCGGTTTGTCAAATATAAAAGTAGATTCTAACTTCCATGTTTTAGCATCGTAAATAAAACCAATGTGTTCCTTATAAGTTAATAGGTAAATTTTGTCATTAATAATAGTCATTCCTTCGCCAAAATATTTGTCTTCTAATTTTAAACTTTTAAGGATTTTTCCTGTTTTATAATCGGTTTTCAACAATCTAGAAGTAAAATATTGGCCAACACTTTCATATAAAGTGTCTTTGTAAAATTCCAATCCTTCAGTATAGGAATTAATATCGTGAGGGTAGGTATTTACTAAAGTGTAGGTTAGTACTTTTGGTGCAAATTCTGAAACCAATTCAATTCTTGTGGAATCAATTTCTGTATTTCCCTCAAAATATACATTAGCTTTTAAATTTTGGTATCCCAATTTTTGATCCTTTAATGGATAACTTAATTTACCATTCCCTTTAACCGAACCTATTTTTAGGTTGTTAATTGAATAAACTATACTATCAATCTTTTTATTACTGCTGTCAATCACCTCTAGTTTAACCAACTCCTTACAAGTGTATTGCGCTTTTAATACCGCTTCATTAAAGCTAAAATAGCTTTCGCTAGTATCTGCAACTTTGCAACTTACTGCCATTAATGAAGCTAATAAAATGAATTTAAACGCGTTATAATTTTTCATTATAATTAGATTAAAAATTAGAGATACAAATGTATTATTTAAGATGTTAATTTCTTGCAAAAATATAAAAAGATTGTATCTTTGCGCTGGCAAGTCCTACACGACCAGCTCCTGCAAAATCCTCCAGGATGGGAACATAGCAAAGGTATGTGGTTGAGCGGTGCGATGTAGGTCGCTTGCCATTTTTTATTTCCGAACTTGGTTCGGATTTTTTTTTATAATTACTTCTGAGTTTCAATTCACTTTTTAGAAAAAAGCAATCAAATATTAATTTTAGTTTTTATCTTTAAACTTTAAATTTAACAAAATGAAATTCCAGCCTATAGTTCCAATGATTTGGACTAAAGAATTACACGAAACCGTCGATTTTTATTGTGATATATTAGGATTTACCTGCGGCAAATATAGTGAAGATTGGGGTTGGGCTGCAGTTCATAAAGACGATTGCGAAATAATGATTGCCAAACCAAATGAGCATACACCGTTTGAAAGACCTTATTTTTCAGGTACTTTCTACATAAAAACCGATGATGTAGATGTACTTTGGAATCAAATAAAAGATAAAGTAAAAATTGCTTACGATATAGAAGATTTTGATTGGGATATGCGTGAATTTGCCATTTTCGACAATAATAGTTACATGATTCAGTTTGGGCAAGATTTAGTAAAAAAATAGATAAATGAGTAAAGTAGTATTTATTACCGGAGCTTCATCAGGAATAGGGAAATCTATTGGGGAGTTTTTACATGCCAAAGGTTTTATAGTTTACGGAACCAGCAGAAATCCAGAGCGAATTACTGATTCGGTATTTCCTTTACTCGCTTTAGATGTTCGAAATAAAGAAAATATTACTCAAGCTATCGATATAATTTTACAAAAATCAGGTAGGATAGATGTAGTCATTAATAATGCAGGAGTTGGAATTACAGGTCCGATTGAAGAAATTCCTACCGAGGAAATCAAAAATAATTTCGAGACCAATCTTTTTGGACCTATCGAAGTAATGAAAGCTGCATTGCCTTTCATGCGTTCGCAAAAATCGGGATTGATTATCAATATAACCTCTATTGCGGGTTATATGGGATTACCGTATCGCGGAATTTACTCTGCTTCCAAAGGTGCTTTAGAACTAATTACTGAAGCCCTTCGAATGGAAGTAAAATCCTTCGGAATACACATTACAAATGTGGCTCCTGGAGATTTCGCTACCAATATAGCTGCCGGAAGATTTCATGCGCCGCTTATAAAAGGATCGGCTTATGAAATTCCGTATGGAACCACACTAAGTATGATGAATGAACATGTGGATAGTGGAAACAATCCTAATGAAATGGCCAAAGCAATATATAAAATTATACAAACATCAAGTCCGAAAGGGCATTATAAAATTGGTGCTTTCATGCAAAAATTTTCTATCGTCTTGAAACGAATTTTACCCGATAAAGTCTTTGAAAAAATGCTCATGAATCATTATAAATTATAAAAGATTGAAGTTGGGAGTTTGAAGATGTAATTATTAAAGATCAGCTCCTAATAAATTGATTATTGAAATTGAAATTTGTAATTTTGCCACATAACACAACTTTATAACATACAAACTATGAAATTTTTTATCGACACAGCAAACCTAAATGACATTAAAGAAGCGCAATCTCTAGGGATTTTAGATGGAGTTACTACCAATCCTTCATTAATGGCTAAAGAAGGAATTACTGGAAAAAACAATATTCTTAAGCATTATGTAGATATTTGCACTATCGTGGATGGTGAAGTAAGTGCCGAAGTAAACGCTACCGATTATGAAGGAATGATTAAAGAAGGTGAGGAGTTGGCAGATTTACACGATCAAATTGTAGTGAAAATTCCAATGACCAAAGACGGAATTAAGGCGTGTAAATATTTTTCTGATAAAGGAATTAAAACCAATGTAACTTTAGTGTTTTCTTGCGGTCAAGCATTATTAGCTGCTAAAGCAGGGGCTACTTTTGTTTCTCCATTTGTGGGTCGTTTAGACGATGTTTCTACAGATGGTTTGAACTTGATTCAAGAAATTAGAGAAATCTATGATAATTATGGTTATGAAACTCAAATCCTTGCCGCATCAGTTCGTCATACCATGCACATTGTAAATTGTGCAAAAATTGGTGCCGATGTAATGACAGGGCCATTATCTGCAATTTTAGGGTTGTTAAAACACCCACTTACCGATATCGGATTGGCGCAGTTTATTGCTGATTTCGAGAAAGGAAATAAATAATCCCAAATTTATACTTCCTACTAAAGCGATTTTCAAAAATGAAAGTCGCTTTTTTTTAGATATTCTTATGAGATAGATTAATTTAATAATGGGATGTCCAACACCT
Source organism: Flavobacterium psychrophilum (assembly GCA_945872875.1). GTDB lineage: Bacteria > Bacteroidota > Bacteroidia > Flavobacteriales > Flavobacteriaceae > Flavobacterium > Flavobacterium psychrophilum_N. The sequence continues at coordinate 30,869 of CAMCBB010000001.1, read as the reverse complement.
TAAACCCAGAACCTTGTGTCTTACTTTAAATCTTCCTCAAAATACACATCAAACAAGTTGGTGAAACCATTTTTAATGGTTTTGTCGGAATTAATAATTAAAGTGCGGTGTACTTTGGTAATGGCCCATTTACTTTTGATATCTTCAAAATTGGCGCAGTGCAATTCGGTTATACCTTCAAATTTGTATTTAGGTAGGATTTCTTTCCATTTGTAGGTGTTTGCATCTAAGTTGATGGCAATAAAATTGTAATTTGGGTATTTATCTTTAAGTTCCAATACTTTTTTATGAGCAGCGAGTAAATGCGAAGATAATTTTTCACTCCAAAAGAAAACCACCGAATTTTTAGTAATAACCGCATTTGAATTGGTCGTTTTTCCATCAGGAGTAATTAATTGTACAGAAGGAAGTTTTTTGCCTTTGGTTAAGGATTGAATGGAATTTCCAATTTTCAACACCTCATTTTTTTTGCTTTTATCAGTAGAATATTTGTGGTAGGTTTTTAAGAATTCCTGGTTATTTACCATGTTTTGGTCTTCCAGCAAATATTTTAATGCAATATTATTTAACACCATATTTCTGATCCGCTCATTTTTAATAAGTGTATCAGCAATGTTTAATTTATTGATGTTTGTTTTTAGAGCTAAATCAAATTCTGAAAAATGATTGTGGTAATGAATAGACCCAACATTATTCAACATGTAATCCAAATACATTACAAAGGGAGAAAAATCAGCCAAAGCTTCATTACCAAAATCTATTTTATTCCTAAATGCATAGTAGTTTTTTGGAAGTTGTGAGGTAACATCTTCGCCGGTTCGCATCTCATGAATCATGGGGTAAATTTCCTTCTTGGTATAATGTGGAAAATTTACAATTGCTTTTGCGTATACATCAAAGGCAGCATCCCATTTAATTTCTTCTTTTTTGGATTCGTAATATTTTTGATTGTCCGCGTTGGTTTTGTTGATGTGTTGGTTGTAGCGGTTCCATTTATAATCAAATACTTCAAATAAACTGTCTTTGTCTTTTTCATTACGCAAATACATATCTATTAAAAAGTTGTTTTTTTGATCACCACGACCACAAAAATTAACCGACTCATCAAAATCTTTCGAATCTAAATGGACTTTGATACTGTCGTTTTTATCAAAATAAACATATTGGTATTCGGGTTCTATTTTAAAGGTGTATAAGCCAGGAGCAAGCGAATCAAATTTTTTAAAGAAAGTATTATCTTCATTCAGAGGAATAGAATCAATTACCACATTATTTTTGCAAAAAAGCACATAATTACTGGTGGGATTCAATACTTCTCCTCCAAAATAAGCTACATAATCTTCGCCTGAAAACTCCTTTTTGCAAGAAGTAAACAAAGCTAGAATCAAAGTAGGGAGTACTAGTGTTTTATATAATGTAAGTGCTTTCATTTGAATAATAATGCAAACAAAAGTATTTAGATGGTTTTGATTATATTGTTAATCAATAGTTAAATTACTTTCCGATACAGAAATTGGCAAAGATGTTGCCTAATAACTCGTCGTTAGTGACTTCGCCGGTAATTTCTCCAAAGTAATATAAAGCTTGTCGAATATCAATTGCCATTAGATCCGAAGGTATGTTGGCTTGTAAGCCAAAGCTTACTTTCTGAATTTCTTCTAAAGCTTTAAGTAGTGAGTCGTAATGTCTTGTATTCGTGACTATTGTTTCGTTATTTCGAAGTGCTCCAGTATTTACAAAAGCAAGTAATTGTGTTTTTAAATTTTCAATTCCGGTTTTGTTTTTTGCACTTAAGAAAATTGTTTTTACTTCTAAGTTTTCAAGTTGTTTTTGAAGTGTTTCTTTTTCTTTTTCCGAAATTAAATCTGTTTTATTTACAACAACAATAAGCGGTTTTAATGGGTATTTATTTTTTACTTTTTCAATTTCGGTAATGTATTCCGAACCTGAAACTTTAAACTTTAAACTTTCAAATAAATACAAAACTACTTGAGCTTGTTCGATTTTCTCGAATGTTTTCTTAATTCCGATACTTTCAATTACATCTTGGGTGTCTCGAATTCCTGCGGTATCAATAAATCGGAAACCAATCCCACCAATAACCAATTCGTCTTCAATAGTATCTCGTGTAGTTCCAGCAATCTCCGATACAATAGCGCGTTCCTCGTTTAAAAGCGCATTCAACAAAGTAGATTTTCCTACATTGGGTTCGCCAATAATCGCAACTGGAATTCCGTTTTTAATCACATTTCCAACCGCAAACGAATCGATTAATCGTTTTAAAACAAATTCTATTCGATTTAATAAATCATGAAATTGAGTTCGGTCGGCAAATTCCACATCCTCTTCGGCAAAGTCCAATTCGAGTTCGATTAACGAAGCAAAATTCAATAATTCTTCTCTTAGTTTAGCTATTTCACTACTAAAACCTCCTCGCATTTGTTGCATGGCAATTTGGTGCGATGCCTCATTATCCGAACTTATTAAATCGGCTACAGCTTCCGCTTGAGAAAGATCTAATTTTCCATTTAAAAAAGCTCTCAAAGTAAATTCACCTGGTTGTGCCATGCGACATCCTTTTCGCAATAACAACTGAATGATTTGCTGCTGAATATAAGTAGAACCGTGGCACGAAATTTCAACTACATTTTCTCCGGTATAGGAATTTGGGTTTTTAAAAAGGGAAAGTAATACTTGATCGTAAGTTTTTCCTGCATCCGTAATAGTTCCTAAATGAATTGTATGCGTTTTTTGGGTAGTAATATCTTTTCCAGAAACGGATTGAAATACTTCCGATGCGATCCCAATTGCAGCTTCCCCCGACATACGAATGATGGCAACCGCACCCGCACCGGATGGAGTAGCTAATGCAACAATTGTTTTTTGATCTAACATAGAAGTTTTTAGTTTGTTGAACTGCAAAGGTATCACTTTTATATTTTCCAAAAAATAGATTTTTTAGCGTTAATTGTTCTGCCAACATACTTTTCCATAAAAAGTATAATACCTATATTTGCCCTAAATTTATAGTGGTACTTTAGTTGTATCCAGCTAATCTTTTAATCTATTACAATGACATTAATAAAATCAATATCTGGAATTCGTGGAACTATCGGTGGTAAAGTAGGGGATAATTTGACTCCTGTTGATGCTGTAAAATTTGCATCAGCTTATGGAACTTTCTTAAAAGAGGGAAGTGGTGCATTAGAAAACGGAAGAAAGTTATTAGTAGTTATTGGTCGTGATGCCAGAATTTCAGGACCTATGATTCACAATTTGGTGATTAATACCTTAGTTGGACTTGGGATTGATGTAATTGATTTGGGATTGTCAACAACTCCTACAGTGGAGATTGCAGTACCTCTTGAGAAGGCCGATGGTGGAATTATTTTAACGGCTTCACACAATCCAAAACAGTGGAATGCCTTAAAGTTGTTAAATTCTAAAGGTGAATTTTTAAGCGGAAAAGACGGCGAACGCATATTAGAAATTGCTGAGGCTGAGGCTTTTGATTTTGTTGATGTTGATTCGTTAGGCGAAGTGATTTCGAACGATGCTTATATGGATATTCATATTGATGAAGTTTTGAATTTACCTTTAGTTGATGCCGATGCCGTTGCTAAAAGAAAATTTAAAGTGGTCGTTGATGGTGTAAATTCGTCGGGTGGAATAATTATTCCGAAGTTGTTGGAGCAAATGGGCGTAGAATGTGTGAAATTATATTGTGAACCAAATGGACATTTTCCTCACAATCCGGAGCCATTAAAAGAGCATTTGGGTGATATCTGTAAATTGGTTGTAGAAGAAAAAGCCGATTTCGGAATTGTAGTCGATCCCGATGTAGATCGTTTGGCTTTTATTTCAAATGATGGAGAAATGTTTGGGGAAGAATATACTTTGGTTGCTTGCGCCGATTATGTATTGAGTAAAACTCCAGGAAATACGGTTTCTAATATGTCCTCTTCACGTGCATTGCGAGATATAACAAACAAGCACCAAGGAAACTATCAAGCGAGTGCTGTAGGTGAGGTGAATGTGGTTGCTTTGATGAAAGAAACGAATGCCATTATTGGTGGAGAAGGGAACGGCGGAATCATTTATCCAGAATCACATTACGGTAGAGATAGTCTTGTAGGCGTAGCTTTATTCTTAACACACTTAGCCAATTTAGAAGTTACTGTAGCCGAATTAAGAGCAAGTTATCCGCAATATTATATGAGTAAAAACAAAATTGAATTGACGCCGCAAATTGATGTGGATGCAATATTAATTGCCATGACCGAAAAATATAAAAACGAGGAAATTACTACAATTGACGGAGTTAAAATTGATTTTGCTTCCGAATGGGTGCATTTGAGAAAATCCAATACTGAGCCAATTATTAGAATATATACCGAAGCGCCTACTCAAGCAGCTGCTGATGCACTTGCAATTCGAATTATTGATGAGATTAAAGCCGTAGCCGGAATATAATTTCTAAGAACTACACGATAATCTAGAACAGCCAATTTTATCTCTAGCCCAATCAGGTCTTTTAGCATACCATTTTTCTTGTTCTGTTTGTTCAGAATAGGGATTTTTTAGTAGTTCGTACAATTCTTCTAATATTGAATAGTCCTCATTATTCGCTGCATCAATCGCTAGTTGTGCCATGTAATTGCGTAAAACATACTTCGGATTTGTTGAATCCATTTTGGTTTTTCGATCAGCATCTGAAACAGTTTCCAGATTGAGTCGCTTTAAGTATTTTTCAAACCAGCGCCCCCAAGATTTTAATAGTTCTTTTTTTATTTCTTCCGGTTTGTAAAATGCTTCGTGAATGTTAGCAAGCGCACTTCCGGCAGAATCATTTTTTTTCACCCAACTTAATTCTCTGAAAAAGATCGTCATGTCGGTTTCAGATATTTGCAGTACTTTTTCAAGTGAAGCAATTAATCGTTCATCTTCTTTGTATTCTTGCTGCAAACCTAATTTAGCTCGCATCATTTCAATGTATTTAAAATAGTATTTTTTTTTGAAATCGGCTAATATTCTTTCAAGTGGTTTAGCTTCTTTAATTAAAGGGTATAAGGCATTCGCTAAATGGTATAAATTCCATTGTGCAATACTAGGTTGGTTTTCAAAACGATACCTGCGGTGCTCGTTATCGGTGGTGTTTGGTGTCCAATTGAAATTATAATCTTCCAACCAGCCATAAGGTCCATAATCAATGGTAAGCCCTAAAATTGACATGTTGTCGGTATTCATAACTCCATGCACAAAACCTACGCGTTGCCAGTGTACAATCATTTCACACATTTTATCTGCAACTATTTTAAAGAAATCTAAATATTTAGTTACTCCTGTAGAAGTAACTTCAGGAAAATGCTGCTTGATGGTGTAATCGGTAAGTTGTTGTAAGGTTTTTAGGTCATTTTGTGCTGCAAATAGTTCAAAATTCCCAAATCGAATAAAGGATGGAGCCACTCTACAAACTACAGCTCCCTTTTCATATTCGGGATTTCCATCGTACATCACATCTCTCAAGACTTCGTCTCCAGTGAGAATTAAGGATAAAGATCGGGTAGTGGGAACGCCCAAATGAAACATTGCCTCACTGCATAAATGCTCTCTTATCGAGGATCTTAAAACAGCTAGGCCATCTGCTCTGCGAGAATAAGGAGTACTTCCTGCACCCTTAAGTTGCAAGGCGTATATTTGATTGTTGGATTTTATTTCTGCTAATAAAATGGCTCTGCCGTCACCTAATTGACCAGCCCAATTGCCAAATTGATGTCCGGCATAATTCATAGAATACGGTCTCGAATTAGGAATTAATTCCTTGCCCGAAAAATAGTTTACAAATAAATCGCTTTGAGTATCTTCTTTAGATATCCCTATTAATTCTGCTGTTTCTTTTGAAGCATGAATTAATTTAGGATTGGATGGAATTCTCGGATTTACATAAGAAAAACAAGCGTTTACTACTTCTCTCGTTTCGTTCGTTTCGATTAAATCGGCTGGTAAATTATTCGAAAAATTATTTTCTAATTGTAAACGCATTTTGTTTTTATAGGTTCTATTTCAAATATAATAAAAAAATAATTAATATTAGTATATTTGAAGTCAAATTAGTAGCAATGATTTCGATGCAAACCAAAACCGAATTAGAAGTTTATTTTGAACAATTCCGGAAGAATATTATAGGTATTGACCAAGAGTTTGAAACTCCTTTTGGGAAAAAGAAAATTATTTATACCGATTGGACTGCAAGTGGTAGATTGTATCGTCCAATTGAGGAAAAATTGATGAATCAATTTGGCCCATTTGTTGCTAATACCCACACCGAAACTACAGTTTCGGGAACCGCCATGACCATGGCGTATCACGAAGCCAAACACATCATAAAAAAGCATGTTAACGCTACCGAAGACGATGTGTTAATTAATACAGGAACCGGAATGACAGGGGTTGTGAATAAATTTCAACGCATTTTGGGATTAAGAATTCCTGAAAATTTAAAAGAATACACTAATATCCCTGCTGAGTTAAGACCAATCTTATTTATTTCGCACATGGAACACCATTCCAATCAAACTTCTTGGTTGGAAACAATAGCTGATGTGGTGGTAATTCCTGCTGATGAGAAGGGTTTGTTTTCTATTGAAAATTTAAAAAATTTAATTAATCAATATCAAAATAGAAGTTTTAAAATAGCTTCAATCACCTCTTGCTCTAATGTAACCGGAATTAAAACACCTTATCATGAAGTAGCCAAATTAATGCATCAAAATAACGGTGTTTGTTTTGTAGATTTTGCTTGCTCAGGCCCCTATGTTGCAATAGATATGCATCCTCAAGATCCGGAGAGTTATTTGGATGCAATTTTCTTTTCCCCGCATAAATTTCTTGGCGGTCCAGGGACTTCGGGAGTTTTAATATTCAATAAAAATCTATACAAAAACAGTGTTCCCGATTGTCCGGGTGGAGGAACAGTGAGTTGGACCAATCCTTGGGGAGAACATAAATATATTGACAATATTGAAGATCGAGAAGATGGTGGAACACCGGGTTTCTTACAGGTGATTAAAACGGCTTTGGCTATTCAGTTAAAAGAAAAAATGGGGGTTTCAAATATTTTGAAACGCGAACACGAATTGGTTTCTTATATTTTTGAAGCATTAAAAGATAATCCAAATATTGTGCTTTTAGCAGAAGAAAATCAAGATCGATTGGGTGTTATTTCATTTTACATTAAAGACTTGCATTTTAATTTGGGTGTAAAAATGCTGAATGATAAATTTGGCATTCAAACCCGTGGTGGTTGCAGTTGTGCGGGTACTTATGGCCATTATTTACTTCATGTAGATCAAGAAACTTCCAATGATTTAGTATGCCAAATTACCTCGGGCGACTTAATAAAAAAACCGGGGTGGATTAGAATGTCGGTACATCCTACCACCACCACCGAAGAAATTATATTTGTTTGTGAAAGTATAAATGAATTAACAAACCATTATAAAGAATGGGAGAATGAGTATCAATATGAGCCTAAAACCAATGAGTTTATTCATAAAAATGCTTCCAATGCTGAAAAAGAAATGGTTAATGATTGGTTTTCGGTTTAATTAAATAACTTAAACTTTAACCGTCCAGTTAAAAGTGTCTTCGGCTTTTTTGTACTGAATGTAAGTTAGTTTTTCTTTTAATTGAAGAGCAAATGAGTGTTCTATTTTTGGTAAAGTATATTCTACATCTTTAAATGAAAATGCACTAATAGGACTTACAACCGCAGCAGTTCCTGCGCCAAAGATTTCTTTTAAACTACCATCTTTTGCTGCGTTTACAATTTCTTCAACTAATACGGAGCGAATTTCAACATCAATTCCTTCTCTTTTTGCTAAATCAATTAAACTTTTACGAGTTACTCCGTCTAATATTCTTTCACTAGTTGGTGCGGTAAGTAAAGTGTCATTTATTCTGAAAAACACATTCATTGTACCGGCTTCTTCTAACTTGGTATGAGTAGCATCATCGGTCCAAATGATTTGTTGGAATCCTTTTTCGTTTGCTAATTTAGTAGGGTAAAATTGTGCCGAATAGTTTCCGGCTGCTTTTGCAGCACCAATTCCACCATTTGCCGCACGGCTATAATGCTCTGCAATGATTACTTTAACTTCTCCAGAATAATAAGCTTTTGCTGGAGAAAGAATAATCATAAATCGGTATTGTGTTGAAGGTTGCGCAATCACACCTGAACCCACAGCAATCATAAAAGGACGAATATATAAAGTATTTCCAATTCCTTTTTTTACCCAATTGCGATCTAAATCTAGAATAGTTTTAAGCCCATCCATGAAAATATTTTCAGGAACTTCGGGCATTGCCATACGAACCGCCGATTTGTTAAAACGTTTAAAATTTTCTTCTGGACGAAATAACCATACCGCATCTTGATCGTCTTTGTATGCTTTCATTCCTTCAAAAATAGCTTGACCATAGTGAAAAACTTTGGCTGACGGATCAATCAAAAAAGGTTCGTAAGGTTTTATAATTGGTTTTTGCCAAGCCCCTTCTTTGAAATCACAAACCAACATGTGGTCGGTAAAAACATTTCCAAATGCAAGGTTTTCAAAATCAATAGTATCTATTTTAGAAGTAGAAGCTTTAATTAGATCAATTTCTAGAGTATTTTTTAAACTCATCCAGCGTAATTTAAAAATATCTAATAATATTCAATAATCTAAAAATCAATTAGTTGAATAGTAAGATTAAATATTTATTTTGTTGATTATTAATAATTCGCAAAATTACTAAAAAAATGAATAGTTAAATTAAAAAAAAGCAAGATTATTTCATGTTTATTTTCAATATCTAACTATTTTTGTATATATAAAATATTGAAAATGAAAAAAATAATTTACGTTGTTACATTACTACTAATGGTTGTTAGTTGTAATAAGAAAGCAGAAGTAAAACCAGTTGAAAAGGCCACAACTTATGTTAAATTTGGAGACAGTATATCGGCTGATGGTGCAATAAGTAAAGAAGAATTACTAGCTAAGTATGAATCATTAAAACCGACCGATACTTTAGATGTTAAGGTGCTTTCTAAAATTGTTGATGTTTGTCAGAAAAAGGGATGTTGGATGAATATTGAATTAGGTTCTGGTAAATCAGCATTTATTAAATTTAAAGATTATGGATTTTTTGTACCAAAAAATGCTTCTGAAAGTGAAGTAATTGTTCGTGGAAAAGCATTTGTAGAGGTAACTTCTATCAATGATTTAAAAGAATATGCTAAAGATTCAGGAAAATCGCAAGCTGCAATTGATAGTATTATTGCTCCAGAAACAAATTATTCATTTTTAGCTGATGGGGTTCTAATAAAAAAATAAAATGAATAAATTCATAATTTTATTTATTGCATTTTGTTTTTTTTCTTGTCAGAAAAAGGAGCAAAATACAACTGAAAATAACACATCTTGTAAAAAAGAGAAAAAGTTTGAGATGTACGAATTATCTGAAATGGCATCGCTTATGGAGCAGATGTATGTCTATAATTTGCAAATAAAAAATAAAATTGAAAAGGGAGAATCTGTAGGTGAATTTCCAGAATTCTTCAACAAAATTTATACTGCAAAATTTACTGATAGTTCTGATAAAGATCAATTTTTTGACGAAAAAGCCAAAGCTTTTATTGCTGCTCAAAATTTAATTTATTTGGATCCTAAAAATGTAAAACAAAACTTTAATAATGTAGTGACTGCTTGTATTACCTGTCATCAAGGAAAATGTGGTGGTCCCATTCCGAAAATAAAAAAATTATACCTACACTAACTCTTGAAACGCGAAATTATTCAAACGCAGGATGGTTCAACAACTATTCATTTGCCAGAATGGGAGGAAAGTTATCATTCTAAACATGGCGCTATTCAAGAGGCTTACCATGTTTTTATAAAATCTGGTTTTGATTTATTAAAAGAACAACCTTTGTCAATATTAGAAATTGGATTTGGTACTGGGTTGAATGCATTTATAACTTTTTTGGAAACAAATAAATCCAAAAAAGTTGTTGATTATGTTGGGGTAGAAGCATATCCAGTGTTGCTTAAAGAGGCGCTTTCAATGAATTATGTTTCTGAATTACAAGCAAATGAATATCAAAGTTTTTTTGAAACCATGCATCAATTAACCTGGGAAGAAAAGCACAATTTATCCGCTAATTTTAATCTAACTAAACGGAAACAATTCTTTCAAGATATTAACGATAGTAATCAATTTGATTTAATTTATTTCGATGCATTTGGTTTTAGAGTACAGCCTGAATTATGGTCTTTGGATATCTTTAAAAAAATGTATGTAGCCCTTAAATCTGGCGGAGTTTTAGTTACTTATGCATGCAGGTCCTCCATTAAGAATGCCATGCTAGAATGCGGGTTTAAAGTTGAAAAACTACCCGGTGCTCCCGGAAAACGAGAAATGCTTCGGGCAACAAAAGCGTAATTACTTTGTAGCTTTTGGGCTTATTATTTGAACATTCTGAAATACTATTGCACCTTTAATAACTCCAGCAATAGTTGAACGAAGTGCATCAATGATATGAATTTTTAACTCACTTTTTGGATAAATCAAACTTACTTCGCGTGCTGGTTTTGGCTCTATAAAATGGCGTAATTTGGTTTGATCTTTCTCTTTTAAATCTAAAGTATGTAAATACGGTAGCAAAGTTGTTCCAAGGCCTTCGTCTGCTAGTTTAATTAAGGTTTCAAAACTACCGCTTTCGATTTTGAAATGATTGTTTTCTAAATTTTTATCGCTTTTGCATAAATTTAATATACTATCTCTAAAGCAATGACCGTCTTGGAGTAAAAGAATTTCATCTAAATTCAAATCGCTAATTTCAATTTCTTTTTTATTAAAAACGCCATGATTTTCAGGAATATAAGCTACAAATGGCTCAAAATACAAAACGATTTCTTTTATCTTTTCTTCATTTAAAGGAGTAGCTGCGATTGCAGCATCTAAATGCCCATTATTTAATTTGAAAATGATGTCCTCGGTATGTAATTCTTCAATTATTAATTTAACTTTTGGGTATTTTTTTATAAAATTATTCAAAAACATCGGTAAAAGCGTAGGCATTATTGTAGGAATTATACCTAATCTAAATTCTCCTCCAATAAAGCCTTTTTGTTGGTGTACAATGTCTTGAATACGGTCGGCTTCGTTTACGATGTTTTTTGCCTGATTAACAATTTTGTGTCCAATTTCTGTAAGTTGAATTGGTTTTTTTGATCTATCAAAAATTTGAATTCCAAGTTCTTCTTCTACTTTTTGTATTTGCATACTTAAAGTGGGTTGGGTAACGAAACATTTTTCGGCTGCTAAAGTGAAATTTTTATATTCAGCAACTGCTAGAACATATTGTAATTGGGTTATGGTCATGACTATAATTAATTATTATGCAAATATAAAAGCTATAAATTAAACTTATACATATAATATTGTTAATATTTTTTTTCAATTATTGTTGCTATGTTATTATAATAATTTTAGATTTACATCATGAAAATGATACTCAATTTATTTATTGTACTTTTTGTTTTTTCGCTATCAACTCCAACTTTAGAGAGTTTGGTGGAGAAAGACATTAATATAGCGTATTCAATAGATGAGTCTGAGGCTGATGATTTTCAAAAAGAATTTAAATTGGATTACATTGTTAATTATTTTAGATATTCAGTGATTAATCCCATAATAATTTCAAAAAAAATAATTTCAAATTGTTTTATTTCGTTTGATAAAATAGTTCGTGAGATAATTATTCTTCCCCCCGAATTAATTTAATACAATCCCATTTATTCGCATAATGCGAAACAATATTTATGTATTAAATTAATTTATAGGTATGACAAAAAAAATAAATCTTTTTGCAAACCTTAAATCTGATTTTGCGTCAGGTTTAGTGGTTTTTCTTGTGGCATTGCCACTGTGTCTCGGTATTGCATTAGCAAGTGGAGCACCTTTGTTTTCGGGTATTATTTCAGGAGTAATTGGCGGAATAGTTGTTGGCTATTTGAGCCAATCTCATTTGAGCGTTTCTGGTCCAGCTGCGGGTTTAACAGCAATAGTATTAACAGCTATAACCGATTTAGGTTCATTTAATGTCTTTCTTCTAGCGGTTTTGATTGCTGGATTAATTCAATTGGCTTTGGGTTTTATTAAGGCTGGAACAATTTCTAATTTCTTTCCAACTAACGTAATTGAAGGTATGTTAGCTGGAATAGGTGTAATTATTATTCTGAAACAAATTCCTCATGCTTTTGGTTACGATCCCGATTTTGAAGGGGATGAATCTTTTTTTCAAATTGATGGGCAAAATACCTTTTCTGAATTATTTTCAGTATTGAATCATGTTCAGTTGGGTTCTATTCTAATAGCTTTGGTATCGCTGGGAATCCTAATACTTTGGAATAAAATTGAAGTTTTAAAGAAAATAAAATTAGTTCCTCCTGCATTAGTAGCTGTAATTGTAAGTATTTTATTGAATGAATTCTTTATTCAGTCGGGAAGTAATTTGGCCATAGCAAAAGACCATTTGGTGAGTTTGCCAGTTCCAACAACTTTAGAAGAGTTCAAAAATATAATTGTAACACCCGATTTTGGAGCTATTTCAAATTCTAAAGTTTGGATTGTAGCCATAACTATAGCAGTTGTAGCTTCAATTGAAACATTGCTTTGCATTGAAGCAGCCGATAGAATGGATGTACAAAAAAGATATACGGATACTAATGTCGAATTAAAAGCTCAAGGAATTGGTAATATTATTAGCGCATTGTTAGGCGGGTTGCCTATGACTTCTGTTGTAGTTAGAACAACTGCTAATAATGCTGCGGGTGCAAAGTCGAAAATGTCTGCAATAATCCATGGAATACTTTTATTAGTAAGTGTTTTGGCAATTCCAAGTATTCTAAATAAAATTCCATTAGCAACATTAGCTGCGGTATTATTATTAGTGGGTTACAAATTAGCCAATCCAAAAACAATTAAACATTTCTGGGAAAAAGGTAAATATCAGTTTATTCCTTTTATTGCAACATTTGGAGCTGTTGTTTTTACAGATTTATTGAAAGGTGTTGCTTTAGGAATGATAATCAGTATTATTTTTGTATTGAAAGGAAATATGAAAAGAGCCTACAATTTTAGAAAAGAAGAATATCACGATGGCGATGTCATTCATATTGATTTGGCTCAAGAAGTTTCTTTTTTGAACAAAGCAGCTATAAAATCTACATTGGCTTCAATTCCAGAAAATTCTAATGTAGTTATCAATGCGTCTGATACAGTTTATATTGCACATGATGTATTGGATTTAATTAAAGAATTTGAAAAGATTAGAGCTAAAGAAGAAAATATTAAAATAAACTTAGTTGGTTTCAAAAAAGCGTACGACCTTGTAAATACAGGTGAAGAAGAAAAACACGTTTTTGTTGAACACAAATAATAATATAAAAATTTAAAACCATGAAAACATTAAATAAAGAATTACAAGCTTCGATTACACCAAGAAAAGCTTTAGAAATATTAAAAGAAGGAAATAACAGGTTTGTACATAATCTTAAGGCACATAGAGATTTACTGGAACAAGTAAATGACACTCGTGATGGACAATGGCCGTTTGCAACTATTTTGAGCTGTATCGATAGTAGAACATCGGCGGAATTGATTTTTGATCAAGGATTAGGAGATGTTTTTTCAGTGAGAATCGCAGGGAATATTGTAAATACTGATATTTTAGGTAGTATGGAATTTGCATGTAAAGTAGCTGGCTCAAAACTTATTGTGGTTTTAGGACACAGTAAATGTGGTGCTGTAAAAGGCGCTTGCGACCATGTAGAAATGGGCAATCTTACCGAATTATTATCTAAAATTCAACCAGCAGTTTATCAAGAAAAACAAACGTTAACCGACCGAAACGCTAGTAATTCACCTTTTGTTGAGAATGTGGCAGAAATCAATGTAAAACGTAATGTGAAAAACATTATTGAAAGAAGTTTTATTTTGGAACAAATGGTCGAAAATGGAGAAATTGGAATAGTAGGAGCAATGCACAATATTGAAACTGGAGAAGTAACTTTCTATAGTGATGTAGAATTTATAAAAGATGATGAAAATCCTAATTTCTCGGTTGCAGAATTAAGATATTAGCATTTATCAATTAATCTATTAGTTAACTTTATCGTAGTTAATAGATTTGTTTTTATATTTGAACTTCATTGTATAATCTAATATCTCAAATTAATCAGATTAACAATTGCACTAATTATGAGCGAGTTTTATAAACAACTTTTAGAAAATAATAAAAAGTGGGTTGAAAATCAGTTAGCACTTGATCCAGAATATTTTAAAGATTTGGCAAAAGGACAACAACCTCCCTTATTATGGATAGGTTGTTCTGACAGTAGAGTTCCTGCTAATGAAATAATTGGTGCAAAGCCTGGAGAAGTTTTTGTTCACAGAAACATTGCTAATATGGTTATACATAGTGATATGAACATGTTGAGTGTATTAGATTATGCTGTAAATGTATTAAAAGTAAAACATGTTATAGTATGTGGTCATTATGGTTGTGGAGGTGTCAAAGCAGCTATGGGTAATCAGTCAATTGGATTGATCGATAACTGGATTAGACATATAAAAGATGTATATAGATTACATGAACATTATTTAGATACAATCAAAGATGAAGAGGAACGATTCAATAAATTTGTTGAAGTAAATGCTCAAGAACAAGTATTTGATTTAGCTAAAACATCAATTGTTCAAAATGCTTGGCGAAATGGGCAAGAGTTAACTTTACACGGTTGGACTTATGGTTTAAATTCTGGATATGTTACTGATTTAGGTGTTAATATGAGTTCAAATAAAGATTTAGATGAAGTATACCAATTAAAATTTTCAATTTAGAAAAGTATTTTTAATGGTATTTTCTTAATCTTCTAAGTTTTCATTAAAAGCCGAAGGTAATATTTGCGGGATAAATTTTATCAAAAGGGGTAGTAATAAACTCCCACCAGGAAGTAAAAAAATAGTTAAGGACGGTACGCTTTTGCAGATGTCTAATAATTGTTTTTTTACTTTCTTTTTTTCGGTAGTATCCAATTCTCTTTGAGTAGATTGAAGTAATAATTGCATTAATTCCTTACTTTCAACAATTTCTTTTGATAATCTTTTTTTGTTTCGTTTTATCAGCAGCTCAACACTTGAGGTCGAATGCTCATAAAAATGCTTTACCGGATTGGAATAATTAAAATATTGGATTTCGGATTTGTACTTTTCAATAAATTGGCTAATACTATCAATTGATTCTTGAGTTATTGCGTCAGATAATTTTAGTGTTTCTGCTACTTTAAATAGAAAATAGGATTCTTCATTATCTAATTTTCCATCCTTCCATACTGTTAAGCCTGCTAAATCTAAAAGGTAATATTTTTCTAAATCATCTTTGAAATAATCAAGTGATAGCCCTTCTAGGTTTTGTACATTAACTTGTGAGAATTTGGTGTATCGTAATGATGCTTCAAATAGTTTTATAAGTAAATCATCATTTGAAGTTTTTACTGTTTTAATTTGTAATGCTAATGAAACTAAACTAATAATAGCTTCTTCGGTTTTTTTAAAATACTTTTCAGGTAGTTCACCTTCAATCAAATAATGTCTAAAGGCCAAAATGTCTACAAACAATAATGCATTAGTCACAATATGAGAAAAGTTCCTACTAATAATATCTTTATTTGTTTGAACGCGTTCATCTATAATGCTTTCCAATTTAGCACTTTCGGAAGTAGGTAACAGTTTGTCAAAAAGTCCAAATCCTTTAGGAGTAATTTTCTGATAAAAATCAACCGTTTTATTGATGAAATCTATTGAATTATCTTGATTTGTTGTATAGCGATAGGTTTCAAATAAAGTGTTGATTAACGCAATTTTTGAAACTTCCTCAGGCTTCCATTGTGGAATGTTAGCTTCTTGAATAGTATTAATGCTTACAATATGTCCGTAAATGAAGCCAGTAGTTCGGATGTTTTTATAAAAACCCAATACATCGGTTTCTAAAATAGATTTGGTATTGGATTGCTCCAAGAAATATTTATCTATCCATCCATTTGCCGAAGGGTTAATCATAAAATAAATTTGAATTACAAATCTAGAATAATTTTAAACAAAAAATCGTTATCTAAATTAATAAATAACGATTTGATAAAGAAATAGTAACGACTATTTTATTATTCCTGAGCAAGCCACTCGCGCACCCGCATTTCCTGTTGGCTGTGTTATAAAATCGTCTGCTTTATCGTGTACAATTAATCCTTTCCCAAGAATATCTTTGTTTGCATCGCCGCAACCAATACACCATTCTTCTGTTTTGAGAGTAATGGTCCCATTGCCGTTTTCATCTGCTGTAAAGTTTCCAATATCGCCTTTATGATGTTCAGCATCGGTCCAATTTCCATGTTTAACATGCATAGGATTCCAATGTCCACCTGCAGATGAAGCATCTCCCGCCGAACAATCCGCTTTTTCATGGATATGAATTGCATGAACACCTGGTTTTAATCCAGATAATTTTGCTTCAAAAGAAACCACTCCATTTTTTTCTTTAAAAGTTGCAGTTCCGGTAACTGTGCTTCCGCTTTTTGGTTCTAATGTTATTGTTAAAGCATTTGCTTTGCTAGAATTACCCGATTTGCATGCAACAAAAATTGCAATTGATGCTAAAGTTAGAATAAGTAATTTTTTCATAGTATTTATTTTTATCAAAGTTAACGATAAAAAAATATTTTTACTTTAATATTTACTTAAAAGCAATACTCGTTTTCTGCAACTAATTTATTGGTAATTGTTTCTCTCAAAGCTACAACATTTGGCATGTTGGTGTACTTGGTAAATCTTCTTAACCCCATTAACATCATTCTTTGTTCGTCGCCTTCGGCAAATGAAATAATGCTTTCTTTACCTCGTAATGCTACAATATCAACAGCTTTGTATAAATACAATTTTGCCATTGCAATTTGTTCTTCTACTTTAGCTTCACCTTTTTTTATGGCTAATTTTTCAGTACGTAAAAGCGTGCTTTCTGCCATGTAGATTTCAATTAACATATCGGCAGCAGCCATTAATAACTGTTGGTGCGAATCTAAATCCATTCCAAATTTTTGAACAGCAGCACCTGCAACCATTAGGAATGCATTCTTCAGTTTAGCAATCATTTCTTTTTCTTCAGAGAATAATTCTGAATAATCGGGTGTTTCAAATGAGGGAATTCCCATCAATTCTTCTTGTACTTTCATGGCAGGTCCAAGCAAATCAACATGGCCTTTCATGGCCTTTTTAATTAGCATTCCTACAGAAAGCATACGATTGATTTCATTAGTTCCTTCATAGATTCTTGCAATACGAGCATCGCGCCAAGCACTTTCCATTGGAGTGTCTTCGGAAAATCCCATTCCGCCATAAATTTGAATCCCTTCATCGGCACAATTTTGTACATCTTCCGAAACGGCAACTTTAAGTATGGAACATTCAATAGCAAATTCTTCAACTCCTTTTAATTCAGCTTCTTGGTGTGAAGTGCCATCTGCAACACGAGCATTAATTCGATCTTCAATTGATTTTGCTGCGCGATAGGTAGCGCTTTCTCCAGCATAGGCTGAAGTTGCCATTTCGGCCAATTTATAACGAATTGCTCCAAATTGTGAAATTGGGGTATTGAATTGAACTCGTTCGTTGGCGTAATGAACGGCATTGGTTGTGACTCTTCGTTGGGCATCCAAACAGGCTGCAGCCAATTTGATACGGCCAACATTCAAGGCATTCATTGCAATTTTAAATCCGTTTCCTCTTTCGGATAGCATATTTTCAACAGGGACTTTCGTTTCATTAAAGAAAACTTGTCGGGTAGAGGAGGCCCGAATTCCTAATTTGTGTTCTTCTTCTCCAAATGAAATTCCGTTAGATGTATCATTTTCTATAATAAAACCGGTTATGTTTTTATCATCATCAATTCTTGCAAAAACTATAAAAAGCGAACAAAATCCGGCATTGGAAATCCACATTTTTTGTCCAGTGATTTTATAATGAGTTCCATCTTCTGATAAAACTGCTTTAGTTTTTCCTGAATTGGCGTCACTACCCGCGCCTGGTTCTGTTAAACAATAAGCACCAAACCATTCACCTGAAGCCAATTTAGGAACGTACTTTTGCTTTTGCTCTTCGGTTCCGTATAAAGTTATTGGCATCGTTCCAATTCCGGTGTGGGCACCAAATGCTGTTGAGAATGATCCCGTTGCTCCCGAAATATAATCACATACTAAGCAAGTATCTACAAATCCCATTCCCATTCCACCATAATTTTCTGGAACAGCAACACTTAAAAATCCCATTTCACCCGCTTTTTTCATTACCTCTTCGGTAAATTTAAAATCCTTGCTTTCAAAACGGTTTTTGAACGGCCAAATTTCTTTTTCAACAAATTCTTTAACCGAATCGCGCATCATTAATTGTTCTTCCGAAAAATCTTCTGGTGTGAAAACATCCTCGCATTTGGTTTCTTTAACCAAAAATTGTCCACCTCTTGTTATTTCGCTCATGGTATTTATATTTTGAATTTATTAATTATAGTAGTTCATATACTCCAGCGCAACCTTGTCCGGTTCCTACGCACATACTAACCAATCCGTATTTGCTTTTTCTTAATCGCATTTCTTCAAATAATTGTACCGATAATTTAGCACCGGTACAACCAAGTGGATGTCCCAATGCAATGGCGCCTCCATTTACATTTACGATTTCTGGATTCAATCCTAATTCTCTTATAACAGCTAATGATTGCGATGCAAAAGCTTCGTTTAATTCAATTAAATCAATGTCGTTTAATGTTAAACCTGCTTGCTTTAATGCTTTCGGAATTGCTTTAACCGGACCAATTCCCATAATTCTTGGTTCCACTCCAGCAGAAGCAAAGTTTACCAAGCGAGCGATAGGGGTTACGCCCAATTCTTTTACCATTTCTTCACTCATAATGAGAACAAAAGCTGCACCGTCACTCATTTGTGAGGAATTTCCTGCTGTAACATTACCATCGGCTGCAAATACGGGTTTTAATTTACCTAATGCTTCCAAGTTGGTATCGGCTCTCGGACCTTCGTCTTTTGAAACAACATATGATTTGGTTTCTTTTTTGCCATTTTCATTGATAAATGTTTGTTCCACAGTTATAGGAACAATTTGATTATCAAATTTACCCTCAACTTGTGCTCTCAAGGCTTTTTGGTGTGAGTTGAAAGAGAATTCATCTTGATCATCGCGGGAAATTGAAAATTGTTTTGCTACAGCTTCTGCAGTTAAACCCATTCCCCAGTAATAATCTTCGTGCCCTTCTTTTGCAATGCCATAATCTGGAGTTGGTTTATAACCACCCATCGGAATAAAACTCATACTTTCGGCACCACCTGCAATAATACAATCGGCCATTCCACTCTGAATTTTAGCTGTTGCCATTCCGATTGTTTCCAATCCAGAGGCACAATATCTGTTCACTGTTACACCAGGAACATCGGTTACTTTTAATCCCATCAAGGAAATTAAACGACCCACATTCAATCCTTGTTCGGCTTCAGGCATGGCGTTTCCAACCATCACATCGTCAATTCGAGTTTTATCAAATTCTGGTAAATCTTTCATCATAAATTGGATGGTTTCTGCCGCCAATTCATCGGGACGCTTGAAACGAAATACTCCTTTCGGTGCTTTTCCAACTGCTGTTCTGTAAGCTTTTACTATATAGGCTGTTTTCATAAATTTTAGTATTAAGATTAGAGTATTAAGTATTAAGACTTTTTTGTATTAAGTTTAAAGTACTAAGTTGCTCTAATTGTTTTTTTATGTTGTCATTAATGTTTTTTGAAAGGAAAAATTCATATTAGAAACTTCTACTAATTGATTTATAATAGGTTGTATTATTTCTTCTTTTATGAGGTTTAATCTTTTTGCTAGTATTAATTGTGTTATTAATTCAAATGTAGATCCATTAGCAATTCCTAAAAATTGAATAAATTCTTTATTATGATTTCTGCCTGACCCTTCAGCAATGTTTGAAGGTATTGAAACTGCACACTTTTTTATTTGATGTATTAAATTAAATTTTTCATCATTTGGTAACAATAAAGTAATTTCATAAACTGAAACCGCTATGTCCATCGCCTTTTGCCAAATTTTAAGTTTTTCAAAATTGTGCATCTTGTGTATTGTATTGAGATTGGAGTATTAAGTATCAAGACTACCAATCATGTTTAATTATTTTTTATATTTTAAATCCTTTGTCCATTAGTCTTAATACTTAATACACCAGTCTTAATACTAATTTCTCAACGGTTTTCCTTTAGTTAACATAAACTGAATTCGTTCCAATGTTTTTCTTTCAGCACAAAGTGATAAAAAGGCCTCTCTTTCGATATCTAATAAATATTGTTCACTTACGAGAGTTGGTTCTGATAAATCACCTCCAGCCATTACATAGGCTAGTTTATTGGCAATTTTTAAATCGTGTTCGGATATGTATTTTCCAGCAACCATTTGATTGGTTCCAACTAAGAACATTCCAAGTGCTTGTTTTCCTAGTACTTTAATATCTGTTCTGCGAATAGGCTGCGTATAACCTTGATTTGCCATTTGCAAGGCAACTTGTTTTGCTACTGCAATTTGACGGTCTTTATTCACCACAACAATGTCTTTTCCTTTTTGCAATACACCAATATCAAAGCCTTCATACGCTGAAGTGGCCACTTTAGCCATTCCAATAGTTAGAAAATATTCTTGAAGTACATTTAATTCTACATCATTTTTATGGAATAAATCCGATGCACGCAAGGCCATTTCTTTAGATCCACCGCCACCAGGAATAACACCAACTCCAAATTCAACCAAACCAATGTAGGTTTCTGCTGCAGCAACCACACGATCGGCATGCATACTCATTTCGCATCCACCACCTAAAGTCATTCCGTGTGGAGCTACAATTACCGGAATAGAGGAGTAGCGCACGCGCATCATGGTGTCTTGAAAATATTTAATTGCCATATTTAACTCGTCGTATTCTTGTTCGACAGCCATCATGAATATCATTCCAATATTTGCACCAACCGTAAAATTGGCACCTTGGTTTCCAATAACTAATCCGCGGTATTCTTTTTCGGCCAAGTCAATTGCTTTGTTAATTCCTGCTAATACACCTCCGCCTATGGTGTTCATTTTTGAATGAAATTCTAAATTCAAAATTCCATCGCCTAAATCAATTATGCTAGCATCCGAATTACCCCAAACTTTATGGCTCTCGCGAATATTATCTAGAATAATAAAGGCATCTTGACCCGGAACTTTCTCTTGAGATTTACTGGTTATATTATAATAGTATGTAGCTCCGTTTTTTACCGAATAAAAGGTTGAATTTCCAGAGGATAGCATATCATTCACCCAAGCAGCAGGAGTATATCCTTCAGCTTTCATTAATTCAATTGCATTTTCAACGCCTATGGCATCCCAAATTTCAAATGGTCCATTTTCCCATCCAAAACCGGCTTTCATAGCATCGTCAATTTTGTAAAAATCGTCAGAGATTTCTGGAATTCTATTCGAACAATAAGCAAACATTGCTGCAAAACTTTTTCTATAAAACTCGCCCGCTTTGTCTTTTCCTTTTACTAATACTTTGAAACGATCAATAGGCTTTTCAATAGTTTTAGTTAATTCTAATGTAGCAAAGGAAGCTTTTTTAGCAGCTCTGTATTCTAAGGTGTTTAAATCTAATGATAGAATTTCTTTCCCAACTTTTTTGTAAAATCCTTGTCCGGATTTGCTTCCCAGCCATTTGTTTTCTATCATTTTGGAAATAAAATCTGGAAGTTTGAATAAATCATGCGCTTCATCATTTGGGCAACCTTCATATAAACCATTAGCTACATGTACTAAAGTATCCAATCCAACGACATCTACTGTTCTAAATGTAGCTGATTTTGGACGACCAATTACAGGACCAGTAAGTTTATCTACTTCTTCAATAGTTAACCCCATTTCTTTTACCAAATGAAATAAACTCTGAATTCCGAAAATTCCAATACGGTTTCCGATGAATGCCGGAGTGTCTTTGGCAATTACCGAAGTTTTCCCAAGAAATTGTGAACCATAATTTGATAGGAAATCTAAAACATCAGGCGAAGTTTTAGGTCCAGGAATGATCTCGAATAATTTCAAATAACGCGCAGGATTGAAGAAATGTGTTCCACAAAAATGCACCTGAAAATCATCGCTTCTGCCTTCACTCATATACTTAATTGGAATTCCAGAAGTATTGGAAGTAATTAAAGTTCCGGGTTTACGAAATTTATCAATTTGTTCGAAAACTTGTTTTTTGATATCCAATCGTTCTACTACGACTTCAATAATCCAATCGCAAGTGGCTATTTCAGAAAGGTTATCAGTTGTATTTCCAGTTGTTATTCTGTTTGCAAACTTCTGACTATAAATAGGAGAGGGATTCGATTTTAAAGCATTAGCCAAATGGTCGTTAACCATTCTATTACGAACGGCTTTGCTTTCTATAGTCAATCCTTTCTTTTCTTCAGCTTCAGTAAGTGCATTGGGAACAATATCCAACAATAATACCTCAACACCAATGTTGGCGAAATGACATGCAATTCCAGATCCCATAATTCCAGACCCAATAACCGCTACTTTTTTAATTACTCTTTTCATTTTTTATTTGAATGTAGTTCAAAATATTTTTTTATCTGTGATCAAATCGTTTATGGTTTCTGAAACCTCCATGAAATGATTTAGTTTTTCTTCAGTAAGGTTTTTTCGAATGACTTCATTGAATTTTAATACTGTTTCTTTAGATAATTCCCTTTTTTCTTTACCTAATTCTGTTAAGTATATTAAAACCCCTCTGCCATCATTCGGATTTTTCTTACGAATTATCAAGCCTTTTTCTTCTAAAGTTTTAAGTGTTCTTGTTAATGAAGTAGGCTCCATCCCCATTCGGTTACTAATATTGGTTGATGGTGTGCCCTCTTCTTTGTCAATACTAAGTAAAGCAAATCCTATTGCCATCGAACCATCATACTTTGACGCCTCTTCATTATACATCCTAGAAACGGCTTGCCAGGTTGCTCGAAGCATATAATCAATGGTTTTTTCTTTCATGTTTTTTTTAAATCAAAAATCAAATATACAATATTTTATTATGCGCGCATAATAAATTTAATATTTAACATTTCAGAATATTAAATTTTGGTTAAAAAATCAATTATCCGTTTTTTAAGTATATATTAATACATTTAATGCTGATTAAACGCAATTATTTTGTAAGAAATAATATACAAGTTCGATAAATATAATTTACATTAAACATTTGTTAAATAGATGAGAATTATTTTACATTTATTTTAATTTGGTATTAAATTATTAAAATATTAAGATTATGTTTTTTTTATCTAATAAAAAACTTGAAGCATATTATATTTTTTTCAATTTGATTTTGAAAATAAAATAGGTATTGATTGAAATGAAGTAAATCTATTCGTATATTATAACTAAATCTAAAGTTTAGAATTTGAATTTAAATAACAAAATTATTTAGTTATGAATAGAAGTAAAGTACTTATTATTGGCTCAGAATTATTGTTATGTCAAAATATTCAATCTATTTTAGAAAACGAAGGTTATGAAGTTATCATAAATTTAGTAATTGCAGATTCAATTTTGCAGCAAATTGAGACTATAAATCCCCAATTGGTTTTAATTGATAACGATATTAAAGGAAAAATTAGTTCTACCGAAATCGGGAAATATCTTTTAAATGCCGATTTAATTCCCTTTATGTATATTTCTTCTGTTGCGGATAATATTACTTTAGAACAAATAAAAGTTACTCGACCCTATGGTTTTTTGGTTAAGCCTATTCGAAGGTCTGAATTGAATGCTTTAGTAAAAATAATTCTATACAATTACTCGCACAAACAACTAGATTTATTAAAAACCGATAAGAAAGTTATTGAGGATGTACCTTACCGAATTCGACATGTAATTAATTACATCAATGACAATATTTATGAAAAAATTGACATTGATGAATTAACAAAATTAACTAAATGGAAAAAGCACCATTTTATTCGAATTTTCCATAGTATCATTGGAAATACACCATATCAATATATTTTATTTCATAAAATGGAAATAGCTAAAGCATTAATCGAACAAACCGATCAACCAATAAATGAAATTGCTTTTGATTTAGGGTTTGTAAATTATTCCAACTTTGCGCATGTATTTAAGAAAATATGCCACACTTCTCCCGAGAATTGTAGAAAAACAAAAAAAACTAAAAGCTCAATTGAGCAACTTTGAAGTTCAATACTTTCCGTTTAATAATTCTCCTCCAATACTCGATTTAGCAACGATACCTATCTTTTTCATCATTTCATAAGTAGTACAAACTGCAGCCGAAGTTACTGGTATTCCACATTCTGCTTGTATTAAATCAATTGCTTCTAAGGAAGGCATTTGAACACAAGCCGAAGCCACTAAAACATCCACATCAGTTAAATCCAATTGTTTGTATATTTTCAACAAATTCATTGGGTTTTGAGCTGCAACTTCTAAGTTATCTGGAATTTCTAAAGCGATACTTTGTTTTACTTTAATCCCTTGATTTTCAATATAATCTACAACCATATCGGTTAAAGGTCGCATATAAGGCGTAATTATAGAAATTTGTTTGGCACCTAAAACTTTTAATCCATTGATTAATGCACCAGCTGAAGTTACAATAGGAGTAGGGAAGTCGTTTGCAATTGTTTCTTGATGTAAATTTACTTCCGATACGCAATGATAACCGCGTCCCATGCTCATAATAGCAACTAAACAAGCATATCCCATAACATCCACATGTGCATCAGAAAGTTCTTGAGCACATTTCAAACTCATGGCATCCATGGCTTCCAATTCTTCTTTGGTTACTTTCTTCATGCGCATTCTACTGCTATGAAAAGTAAAACGTTCTGGCAAAATGGTTTCTCTTGCTCTAAATATCGCTGGTATTTCGGTTTCCATCGTCACATTGGAAGACGGAACTATTTGTCCTATTCTAAATTTCATGTTTAAAAGTTTAAGGTTTAAAGTTTAAAATTTCCTTAGTAATTCCCGTTTGGGGGCTAGGGGGCTTATATTTCCTTAATCGTATTTACAATTGTTCCAATTCCTTCAACAGTGGCTTCCACCACATCACCATCGTACATCCATTCTTGAGGGTTTCTACCTGCGCCAACACCTGATGGTGTTCCGGTTGCAATAATATCACCTGGTTCAAGAGTAAATACAATACTCAAATCCTCAATTAAATCATTAATGTTGAACAATAAGAATTGGGTATTCGAATTTTGTTTTTCAATTCCGTTAACTCTTAAAGATAAATTCAAGTTATGCGGATTTTCAATTTCGTCTTTGGTTACTAAATAAGGTCCCATGGGTGCAAAAGTATCTTGCCCTTTAGAAACAATCCATTGGCCTTCACGACGGCAATCTCTTGCAGAAATGTCGTTAATAACCGTATAACCAAAAACATAATTCATTGCATCAGCATTCGATACATATTTTCCTTTTTTACCAATAACTACTGCCAATTCTACTTCCCAGTCCAATTGTGAAGTTAGTTTGGTGTTTTTAATAATGTTGGTATTTGTGGCAGTAACTGTTGTTGGCGGTTTCGAAAAGATAATCGGTTTTTGAGGTAATTTACCTGTTGTATCCAATGTTCGTGCGCTTTCGGCAACATGTTCGGTGTAGTTCAATCCAATTCCGATGATGTTTTTTCTCGGTTTTTCAATCGGAGCGAGGATAGTAACTTCATCCATTTCATATGAAATTTCTTCGAAGAAGTTTTCGGGTGTTTCCGAAATCATTTCGGTAATTTCTTCAATGATTTCGAATCCAAGATCAATTAAATCAAGCATGTCATTTGGAAGCGGAAAATTGGAAATATCACCAAAATCTTCCATATCAATAACTTGATTGTTATGTATAAATCCTAAACGAGGTTCGGTGTCAGCAGTTTTGTATGTAAGTAGTTTCATTTTTAATTCAAAAATCTAAATTCGTTAATCGTTATTCGTTAATCAATTGGTTTCCATCATTTTCTAAATAGTCTCTACCTTGAAATAAACCCAGTCCTTCAATTACAGGTAAATCGTTGAATTGAAATAAGCAAGCATCTTCGGTTTCAGATAAGTTATGGTGCTCGTGCCATGCCCAAGAGGGAACGCAGAAAATATCGCGCTCTGCCCAATCAAATCGTTTTCCATTTATGATAGAGTAGCCTTTTCCTTTAGCACATTGGTATACAAAAGAAGCAGTGTGTTTGTGTGCCTTACCTTTAAATCCTGCCGGTAACAATTGCATGGCTGCGCCCATGGTTTGCATCACATGTCCACCTGTTAATGGATTGGAATACTGCATTAATATTCCGTCAAACGGATTGACTTCATTGACTTTGGCAACTTCCAACAAGGTTGGATAAACGGTAGTCCAAGAGTATTTAAATAAAGGGGAATAGGGTTTGTCCCAAGTTTTATCGGCCGGAATTAATCCTGCTCCACCATAAGTCATAGGAGAGTGATTAATTGGTGCTGTTAATGGTTGTTTGCCATCATAAACCGCATAATCATTAGCTTCTAAAGCATTAACCAAAGGAATATCCAAGCCATCTTGCCAAATGCAAGTTTGGCCATCTGCTTCAACTCCGTGTTCATGCCAAGTTGAATTTGGTGTTATCACAAAATCATTCACTTCAAGCATAATTTTATTTCCATCAACTACGGTATATCCTTTGCTGCCTTCCATGATGAAACGCAAAGCAGAAGCACGATGACGGTGTGCCGAAGTGCTTTCTCCTGGTCGAGTAACTTGAATTCCGGTATATAACCAACCCACAGCCGCAGACACCTCTTTACGTTTGTCATTTACCAAATAAACCACCCGACGACCTGCTTGTTCTGGTGTTACCAATTCAGAAGATTTTAAAACTAAAGCTCTTAAATCATCATATTTCCATAACATTGGAACGGATGTCGATCGAGGTTCCCATGGTTCAATTTCGTTGGCAACGGTCCATAAAGCACCTGCACCAAGAGTTTCTAATTCTTTGTAATAGGCTTCTAATTCAGGAGAGTGCTGAACTCGAGCTCTTCCTATTTGGTCGTCTGAATGTTTTGCGTCCATGCTAATTCTTATTAAATTCTTCGTGATTATCTATAAATGTGATCTTTCTAGTTGGAGCAGTGTTTACTCTTAAATCAAAAATATCAAATCGGTTGTAATGTCCTAAAATATCGTGCATTTGCTTCGGTTGAATGCATTTTTCCAAATCAATATCGGCATAAATTATTCCTTCTTCATCTATTAATGGAGTTCCAATTACTGCGCCATTTGGACCAATAAATCCAGAGAAAGCAGAACTTTTTCTAGTCAGTAATTCATCTACATTTGGAACATCTGCTCTTAAAGCATCTTTTATTTCTTGCGATATTGTAGAACAAGAAACGATTGTAAATAATTTTCCTTCAAATGAATGTGCTGCTGCTCGAATTTTAATGGCTTCAGCCATGTCATAATCGGGTGGGGCAACAGGTAACGAAATGTAATTGGCAATATGAATTAATTCGCCTTGCGATAACAAAGTAAAACGGGCTAAAGTATTGGTGTTTTCGCCACAAGCTAAGGTTCCAATTGGTCCAATTTCGGTATTGTATACTTTTAATGAAGATCCATCACCTGAAGTCCAAGTTAGTTTCTCTGCCCATGTTGGCACCAATTTTCGGTGTTTACCAATTAGATTTCCATTGTTATCAATAATTAAATTGGTATTGTATATTTCGCCATAACTGTCTCCTCGTTCATTAATACCGATAACAATATGTATGTTGTTTTCTTTTGCCGCTTTAAATAACGGTTTCATCGCTTCATCAGTAACGGCAACCGAATTTTTATACAATTCTTCATACCATTTGCTGCCTTGAATCGGAGTCATGATCCAATTCCAGTAGGGATAACCCGCTACAAATACCTCGGGAAATGCAATTAAATGTGCACCATTTGCACTTGCTTCCTTAATAAAAGTAATTGCTTTGTCAATTGTTTTTTCTACATTTAAAAAAACGGGTGCTGTTTGAACAGTAGCGGCTTTAAATTTTTTAAAATCCATAGTTTATTTAATTACGAATTAGGAAATACGAATTAGGAATTGAAAACGAAGATTAATTCGTAATTCATAATTTATAATTACTAATTTTATTTTTCATTTCTTCATTGAAAGGTGTTGCTTTAATGTCTTTTCTATCGTCGTTGATGGTCACATTCACTAGAGTCACTTCGCCTTCTAAAAAAACTGCTCCTTTTGCATCTTCAAATGAAAAACCACAAAGAATGGAAGCGCCACCTAAATTTTTTACCCATAATTTTTTGGTTAAGATTTCTCCTAAGCGGGCCGCTTTTTTGAATTGCACTTTCAAATCAACGGTTGGAATTCCATTAGTTTCGTGCATTTGAGAAAATGGTCTTCCAAGTGCTTCTTCAAACCAATCTTCGACTAAGCAGTTTAGCATTTCTAGAAATCTAGGATAGAAAACTATTCCAGCATAATCAACATGCTGAAAACGAATTTTTTCTTGTTTTACAAAAGGTTGGTTCATCTTACTTTAATTTAAATCGTTGTATTTTTCCGGTTTCAGTTTTTGGCAAAGCCTCTGTAAAATTAATTACCCTAGGATATTTGTAGGGTGCTGCCACTTCTTTAAACCAATGTTGGATTCTGTTTTTCATTGCATCAGAAGCCTTTTCATTATCTTTTAAAACAATATGTGCGCAAACTAACATTCCGCGTTCTTCATCGGGTAAACCCACAACAGCGCATTCTAGAATATCCTCGTGAGTCAAAAGTACGCTTTCTACTTCAATTGCTGCAATATTGTAGCCAGAAGAAATAATCATATCATCCCCACGAGCCACAAACCAAAGGTAACCTTCTTCATCTTTTCGGAATATATCTCCAGTAATATTCCAGCCCTTTTCAACATATTCTTTTTGTTTTTCTTCGCGATTCAGGTATTTGCAGCCAGTTATTCCTCTTACGGCTAATCTACCGTGCTCGTTAGCAGGAACTTCGTTTCCGTTTAAGTCAATTATTTTAGCTTCATAACCTGTAATTGGCAATCCGGTAGCGCCAGGTTTCATGTTCTCTTCATTGGAAGAAATAAAAATATGCAGCATTTCTGTGGCTCCGATACCATCAATAATTTTCAATCCAGTGGCATCGTACCAGTCTTGCCAGACTTTTATTGGCAGAGTTTCTCCAGCCGAAACACATTTTCGCAAACTAGAAATATCATATTCTTTTACTTTGGTTGTGATGATTCGCCAAGCAGTTGGGGCGGTAAAGCAAATAGTGATTTTATGTTCTTGAATTGCTTTTAATAAAACATCTGGACTTGGTTTTTCAATTAAAAAAGTAGAAGCACCAAAATACATCGGAAACAAAACTAGGCCTCCTAAGCCAAAGGTAAAACCAATTGGAGGACTTCCGGTGAAAATATCATTTGGAGTAGGTTGTAAGGAATAGGTTGGAAAGCACTCACAAATATTTAAAATATCTTTATGGAAATGCGAGGTCATTTTTGGTAAGCCGGTTGTGCCAGAGGTAAATCCGATTAGGGCAACGCTATCGTTTTTAGTTTGAAAATTTGAAAAAGTTTTGGGCTTGTCCTTCATTAACTCCTCTAATTGGGAATTTCCATAAATACAAATTTGTTTCAAATAATCTGATTTTACCAAAACCATTTCTTCTTCCAAATCCTTATCACAAAAGGCATGAGAAATTTGAGCACAGTCAATAATTGTAGTCAATTCTTTATCTCTAAGTAGCGGCATGGTTGCAACAACAACGCCACCTGCTTTCAATATTGCATACCAACAAGCGACCATCATTGGGTTATTTGCTGAACGAATTAATACACGATTACCTGATTTAAAATTTAAATCTTCAACGAGTACATGTGCAATTTGATTGGCTTTTTCATACAAATCCTGATAGGTCCAAATAGTGTCAAAGTTTCTGATACAAATTTTATTTCCGCTACCTTCTTCAATATGATTGTCAAGTAATTTATCTACACAATTCAGTATTTCTGGATGCTGAAATTGAGGCAAATCGGTAAACAGGTAATCAGGTTGTAATTCCTGATTAGGTAAATTGTCATGAGCAAAATTGTCAAAATAAGGCATCATAATTACTTTTTATTACTTTTTGGTTTTAATGCTTTTTTCATTCCTTCCAGTTGTTTTCTTTCTGTAGCCTTTAATGGATATGAATGCGACATTCCTGCTTTATATGAATTTGGAATATCTATTGGTTCAAATTGTTCGTAGGCTTGGGCATTGCGAACAAAGTTAGGGTCTGATAATAAAGGTCTTCCAAGCGCAACAATATCGGCTCTACCGTTAAGAATAATGGTGTTAATTTGATCTATGTCTTGGATGTAACCTGCTGTAATTGTTGGGATATGAACGGTATTGCGAACGTTATCTGCAAATGGTGTTTGCCACATTCTGCCGGTTTGTGGTTTTTGACCTGTAACGGTATTTCCTGTAGAAACATTGATGATATCGGCTCCAGCATTTTTGAACTCAGTTGCAATTGTAATAATATCTTCTTCTGAAATTCCGTTTTCAGCCCAATCAGTAGCAGAGATTCGTACTGACATTGGTTTTTCTTTAGGAAAAAC